>NZ_LZHM01000043.1:0-139478 GCF_001690875.1 Gilliamella sp. wkB18 | reverse complement strand
CCGCTAATAAATCTTGTTTAGGTACTTTTAATAAAGGTAATTTAATATTTTCAATTGATTAATCTTTTACCAAAAAGAGTCTACATTATTTTTTTAATAGTTAAAAAGCCTGTTTTTCTTTCTTCAAGGATGGTTTTTATATTAGTTCCAAAACCATTTATGTCCCAATGATTTTTATATAATAACAATAAGCGAATATATATTAATCTTTTTAATTATCATCACAATTTCAAACTTATTTAGAGATATTAAAATGAGTAATCATATTAATAACAATTCTATATTGTAATTAAATTACATAATCGATATTAATACCTACAAATTATCCTTATTTTAAAAATAAGTATTCAATATTATCTGATTATTAGGATAATTTTCAGTTTAATTTATTCTTGCGCAATTATTTGGAATCAACTTGAATAAACCATAAAAATTTGATAGTTTACTGTTAATTATTTTATCATTTAACAAATAAAGAAGGTAAGTGTTATGACAATCAAAGTAGGTATTAATGGATTTGGTCGTATTGGCCGTATTGTTTTCCGTGCAGCACAAAAACGTTCTGACATTGAGATCGTCGCAATCAATGATTTATTAGATGTTGATTATATGGCTTACATGCTTAAATATGATTCAACTCACGGCCGTTTTGATGGTACTGTTGAAGTTAAAGATGGCAAATTGGTTGTTAATGGGAAAACAATCCGTGTTACTGCTGAGAGAGATCCTGCAAACTTAAAATGGAATGAAGTAGGTGTTGATGTTGTTGCCGAAGCTACAGGTTTATTCTTAGATGATGCAACAGCTCGTAAGCACATCCAGGCTGGTGCTAAAAAAGTTGTTTTAACTGGACCTTCTAAAGATAACACTCCTATGTTCGTTATGGGTGTTAATGATAAAGATTATGCTGGTCAAGATATTGTTTCTAATGCTTCATGTACAACTAACTGTTTAGCGCCTTTAGCTAAAGTTATTAACGACAACTTTGGTATTGTTGAAGGTCTAATGACAACAGTACACGCTACAACTGCAACTCAAAAAACTGTAGATGGTCCATCACATAAAGATTGGCGTGGTGGTCGTGGTGCAGCTCAAAACATCATACCTTCATCAACAGGTGCTGCCAAAGCTGTAGGTAAAGTTATTCCTGAATTAAATGGAAAATTAACTGGTATGGCTTTCCGCGTTCCAACTCCAGACGTTTCTGTTGTTGACTTAACTGCTCGTTTATCTAAACCAGCTAAATACGAAGATATCTGTAAAGTGATTAAAGCTGCTTCTGAAGGCTCAATGAAAGGTGTTCTTGGTTATACAGAAGATGCAGTTGTTTCTACAGATTTCTTAGGTGAAGTTTGTACTTCTGTATTTGATGCGAAAGCAGGTATTCAAATCAGCGATACTTTTGTGAAGCTTGTTTCTTGGTATGACAATGAAGTGGGTTATTCTAACAAAGTATTAGATTTAATAGCTGTTGTTTCTAAAAAATAATCGTTATTAAAGCGCTAAAAAAGTAACTAAAAACGCCCATTATCAAGAATGGGCGTTTTTAATAATAATATTACTATATTAATTAAATTACGACGACTTCTGAAGCTGCTGGTCCGCGAGGGCTATCTTGGATAGCAAATTCAACTTGTTGTCCTTCTGCTAGCGTTTTAAATCCGTCACCGGAAATTGCTGAGAAGTGAACAAATACGTCTTTGCTCCCATCGGCTGGCGTGATAAACCCAAAACCTTTACTCTCGTTAAACCATTTTACTTGGCCTGTTTTCTTATTCATTTACTAGATATCCTAACAATAATTAATATTTTGCCTTTTAGGCTCGTATAGACTTTTTACGCAACATTAATAATTCAACAGATAAAAAAAACAAAAAAATGACTAATAAACTACATCATAATTGTTAACCGTTTTCATAGAAATGTACTGCGTCATAAGTCTGTTACTATTACCGCATAATTTATATTTGAAAGCAAGAAATTAATGACAGTTTTTTTATCTTAGAGTGAAGTTTTTTATAAAATTTTTATATGTGTCGCATAATTTGATATATAGCAAATTATTAGCCGATAAAAAAATTTTAATTTATTTCGAAAGTAAAGAATACTAAAGTAAATTAAGTGCAGATCTAAGGAAATGAGGAAGGTTAATATTAACTATTATGTATCCAATTTATAAAAGTAAACAAATTTATAATATTATTTGTTTTATGCGTTTTTATGGACATTTTAAAAACGTGAGTTAAATGAAATAGGGTTATTCTAAATAGTCATTTTTATCTTGTTACTTTTTTATAATTTAATTTCTGCCAAAAATGTTTGGTCAGATGTAAGAAGTTAAACTCTACAATATCCAGGTAAAATCATATTGGTAACCATATTTCAAATTTTTGTGGGACTAAAAAGAATATAAATGATACATTTATAGGATGTCTTAACAAAATATTTTCGAAATCAAATTAAAAGCCATAAGATATGATCTTATAGCTTAACTTAGGTAATGAATTCTATCTGATTAAAACGTATTATTAGGTGAAACTATTTACTTTTTGCTCTTTCAAATGATTCAACAATCTCTTTACGAGCAGCTTCAGCATTCTCCCAACCTTCAACTTTAACCCATTTGCCTTTTTCAAGTGCTTTATATTGTTCAAAAAAGTGCTTAATTTGAGATTTAAGCAGTTCAGGTAAATCATTTACATCTTTAATATGGTCATACTCTTTTGATAATTTTGTATGTGGAACAGCAACAAGTTTTGCATCTTCACCTGCTTCATCCTTCATTTTTAATACACCAACTGGGCGGCAACGAATAACTGAACCAGGTTGTAATGGGTATGGAGTTGGGACTAATACATCAACTGGATCACCATCAAGTGATAAAGTATGATTAATATAACCATAATTACATGGATAAAACATTGTTGTTGACATAAACCGGTCAACAAAAACCGTACCTGTGTCTTTATCAACTTCATATTTAATTGGATCAGAATTAGCAGGAATTTCAATCACAACGTAAATATCATCGGGTAAATCTTTACCTGCAGGTACATTTAATAGTCCCATTTTAGTATCCTCTATCTTTGTTAATAATATTGTTTAATGATAAGTAAATAAGTGCGCCTATTAAAATTATTCAGTATCACTTAAATCTCTTAAGTACTGAAAAATTTGCTTGGCTACTTTTTGTGTTTTATTGGCTTCTTTTTCTTTCTTAGCTGCCCGAGCTAAAGCGCGAAGCTGCTGCCTATCAGCTGTGGGAAATAAACCAATAATAATTTCTGCATCACCTGTTTCAATCAAATCATCTCTCAGTTTTTCAATCTTATGAAACATTGCAACTTGTTGATTATGGCGATTTTTAAGTTTATCAAGTGCTTGAGTAATTGGTTCAATATCGCGGTTACGAAGTAGTTTTCCGATATATTGAATCTGTCTTCTGTATCCCTCTTTTTTAATTTTTTTTGCAAGTTCAATTGAATAACGTAAATCTTCATCAAGTGGGATCTTATCAATTTCATTTTTGCTTAAATTAACTAATTCAACTCCCAATTTCTTTAAAGCTTCAGCATCTCTTTTTATTTCACTTTTGCTGACATAAATAATTTCATCTTCAATGTCTTTTTTGTTAAATTCTTGCGCAGTGATTAACTCTTTTTGGTAATTCATAGGATTTCTTGTGTTAACAGTTAACTAAAATGTAATTCTGGCTTATTATAGCGTATCATTAGCAGAATTGTAGAAAATAATAAATGAGTATTGAACAGATAAAAAAAGATGCTATAAGCCAAAAATTACATTTATCAGCTATTGTAGCTAATGCTATAGAACAAGCTAAAAAAAGAGTCGATTCAGTGGAAGTCTCGATTAATCAAGCAACAGGACTAAGTGTAAGCACTCGCTTTGGTGAGGCCGAAAACGTAGAATTTAATAGTGATGGCGCATTAGCAATTACCGTTTTCCAAAACCAACGTAAGGGAAGTGCCTCAACCAATGATTTATCGCCAATAGCTATTTCACAAACGATTGATATGGCGATTAATATTATGCGGTACACTTCTGCTGATCCTTGCTCGGGTTTAGGCGATGTTAATCAAATGGCATTTAATCCTCCTGATTTAGATTTATTCTACCCAAGTGAGTTAAATGTTGATAAAGCCATAGAACAAGCAAAAATGGCCGAAGAAATGGCTTTGGCTCACTCTAAGCTTGTTAATAGTGATGGCGGTTATTTTAGTAGCCGATACGGGATTTATGTTTATGGTAATAGTTTAGGAATGTTACAAGGGTATTGTGCGAGTTCGCACTCACTTTCTTGCTCGGTCATTGCCGAGGAAGGTGGGCAAATGGAGCGTAATTATGCTTATACATCATCACGTGATACCAATGATTTAGCTTCCCCCTTATGGGTTGGAGAACAAGCAGCAAAAAAAGCAGTTTCTCATTTGGGCAGTAAGAAAATTTCAACTATGCAAGTACCTGTACTATTTTGTGCAGAAGTTGCAGTTGGATTACTTGGGCATTTGATAGGTGCCATAAGTGGTGGCTCAATATATCGTAAATCTTCTTTTTTATTAGACAGGTTGGGAGAATCGATTCTACCTTCTTGGACTACTATTCATGAAGATCCCCATGTTTTAAAAGGAATAGGTTCTTCACCTTTTGATAGTGAAGGTACTAAAACCATTAAACGTAATATCATTGAACAAGGTGTTTTACAAACCTATTTGCTAAGTAATTATTCTGCTAGAAAGTTAGGGTTAATTTCAACCGGTCATGCCGGTGGCATTCACAACTGGATAGTATCACCAAGCCTATATGATGCTGATTTTGATGCGATGCTTAAGAAATTAGATAAAGGAATAATGATTACTTCATTAATGGGGCAAGGTGTTAATATTGTTACGGGTGATTATTCTCGTGGAGCAACGGGTTTTTGGGTTGAAAATGGAAAGATTCAATATCCAGTTAGTGAAATTACTATTGCTGGTAATCTGAAAGATATGTATAAAAATATTGTCGCAATTGGTAATGATGTCGAAACAAGAACGAATATTCAATGTGGTTCAATTTTGATTGATAATATGAGTATAGCAGGGAAATAAGAGCAGTATGGGCAGATTTTTACATAGTACCTTTTTTCAAAAAATAACTTCATGGATGCCGGGGTTAAGTAGTTTATTACAATATAAGCGAGAATATTTTACTTTTGATCTTAAAGCGGGCTTATCGGTTGCTGCTGTTTCGTTACCTGTGTCCATTGCTTATGCTGAATTAACGGGAGTCGGTGCAATAGCAGGGCTATATTCAACTATTTTACCTTTAATTGTGTATGCGCTTTTTGGCTCTTCTAAACAACTAATTGTTGGGCCTGATACAGCAACTTGTGCGGTGGTTGCTGCTGTTGTATTGCCGTTAGCGGTTAATGATCCTGTATTACGTTGGCAATTAGTTGTTATATTAACAATTATGATCGGTATTTGGTGTATTATTGCCGGGAAGTTGCATCTTGGTGCACTGGCTGACTTACTGAGTCAACCTATTTTAATTGGTTTGCTTAATGGAATTTCAATTACTATTATGGTTGATCAATTAGCTAAAACATTAGGATTTCATTATGATTATTCCTATTTGATTGAGCGAATTATTTATTTTCCATTTAAGATATTCCAAATTCATATAGGAACAGCACTAGTTTCATTTTTTACTTTGCTGATTTTAGTTAGTTTAAAGCGATTAAAACCACAATATCCAGCTCCACTGTTAGCTGTTATTGTGATGACGATATTTTCATGGTTGTTTAATTTTGATCATTTTAATATTCGTATTATTGGTAATGTGAGCAGTGATTTTATTCCTGTCGAATCATGGATTGATTTTGATAAAGGTTTAATGCGTGATTTAGTTGTACCTTCGCTTAATATTGCTATCATCTGTTTTGTTAGTATGATGATAACAGTACGTAGTTTTGCTTCTAAAAATAACTATGAAACAAATGCCGATGTCGAATTTAAAGCGTTAGGTATGGCTAATATTGCAGCAGGGCTATCACAAGGTTTTGTCGTTAGTGGTACATCATCAAGAACTGCTGTGAATGATGCAAATGGGGGTAAAACACAGCTAGTTTCAATTATTGCCGCAATCTTAATTGGTTTTGTAGTAATGTTTTTGCTTTCCCCTTTGCAGTATATTCCAACTTGTGTATTAGGGGTGATTTTAATTTATTCTTCAATTTCCTTAATTAATTTTCAAACGATCATTCGCTTTTTTAAATTTGATCGTGACGCTTTTTATTTAAGCTTATCAACTCTAATTGCGGTACTCGTAATTGGAATTATTCCAGGTATGGCTCTTGCTGTTTTATTAGGTCTATTTTTATTTTTACGACGTATATTTAGACCTAAAGATCAACTATTAGGCATTGATGAAAGTGGGAGAATTCATTCATTAGGACAAGGTGTTAATCCAGTAAATAATACCATTATTTATAGATTTAACTCTCCATTAACCTATTTTAATATTGCCTATTTTAAAAGAAGAATTATTAATTTTATTGATGAAGCAGAGGAACCAATTAACTATGTTATTGTTGACGCAATACCCTGCTTTACCTATAAAGATGTCAGCGTAATATCGGGCATTGATGAACTAGTCAGATCGCTGAAAATACGTAATGTTGTTTTGATTTTATCGGGTAGACGAAAAACACTTAAAAATTGGTTTAAACAAATGAATATTAATCTCGATGATAAATGTATTGAAATTACTTATGATCTTTATTTCGCTGTTCGATTAGTTCAAAGCAGGAGACATATGGAAAAAAATAAGTTTGATTAATCTGCATTATATTTATTTTTAATAAATTAAGGAGTAAGCAACCTGTCTCCTCAACAGAAAATGTATAAAAATTAAAATTAGATTCAATGTTATTAATAAATATTTTACAAAAAATAGCTTTTTGTTTTTTTGAGAACTTTTCTATTTTAATAATAGTAAGATATTAATATAGACAATTCCCTACAAATTTAAGTAAAATAATAGATCTTTTAAATTAAGCAAACAAGTAAAATCATCAGAGGTAAAAATGGCTCGTGTAACTGTCCAAGATGCAGTAGAAAAAATAGGTAATCGCTTTGATCTCGTTTTAGTTGCAGCAAGGCGTGCTCGCCAATTACAAGTCGAAAATAAATCACCATTAATTCCCGAAGAAAACGACAAAGAAACTGTTGTTGCTTTGCGTGAAATTGAAGATGGTCTTGTAAATAAAAATATTCTTGATACTGCTGATTTTCAAACACGCCAAGAAGAAGAGGCAGAAGTACTTTCTACTCTGCATGAATCGATTCTCCTTGAAAATACGCCATCGTACGAATAAGCTTAACAGGAATTGCCTATGCAATATTTTGATAGCTTAAAAGAAATCATTACGTCGTATCTTCCTCCTAAACAAGTTGAGATTATACAAGGTGCTTATCTTTTTGCTAAGAAAGCTCATCAAGGGCAATTCCGAAGTAGTGGTGAATCATATATAACTCATCCCATTGCAGTTGCAGCAATATTGGCCGAGATGCGGCTTGATTGTGATACAATTATCGCTGCACTTTTGCATGATACCATAGAAGATACAACAGTAACTTTTCAAGATATCACCAATCATTTTGGTAAACATATTGCCATTCTCGTTGAAGGTGTATCTAAGCTTGATAAATTAAAGTTTCGTAATAGACAAGAAGCACAAGCCGAAAATTTTCGGAAAATGATGCTTGCAATGGCTGAAGATGTTAGGGTTATTTTGATTAAACTTGCTGACCGTACGCACAACATGAGAACTCTTGCTGCGTTAAGGTCTGATAAGCGGCGTCGGATTGCAAAAGAAACGCTAGAAATTTATGCACCACTAGCACATCGTCTCGGTATTCATCATATCAAAACAGAGCTCGAAGTTTTAGGCTTTACAGCTATGCATCCAAACCGAGCAAAAGTCATCGAAAAAGTTATCAAGTCCGCTCGAGGAACAAGAAAAGAACTTATTCAGCAGATCTTATCTGAGATCAGAAGTCGATTATTAGAAGCCCACATTGATGCAGAAGTTGAAGGATTAGAAAAAAATATTTATGTGATTTATCAGAAAATGCAAATGCGCGAGCAGCATTTTCATTCAATTATGGATATTTATATTTTTAGAATTTTGGTGAAAGATATTGATGCTTGTTACCGTGCACTTGGCCTTGTGCATAATCTTTATAAACCACGCCTTAATCGTTTTAAAGACTATATTGCTATTCCAAAAGCGAATGGTTATCAATCATTACATTCTTCATTAATTGGTCCACATGGCACACCAGTTGAGGTTCAGATCCGTACTGAAGATATGGATCAAATGGCTGAAATGGGAGTAGCTGCGCATTGGGTTTATCATGAAAACAATGCGCTCAATAATACAACAGCACAAATTAAAGCTCAACGTTGGATGCAAAGCTTACTTGAATTGCAACAAAGTGTAGGTAATTCATTTGAGTTTATAGAAAACGTAAAATCAGATTTATTTCCTAAAGAGATTTATGTTTTTACACCAAAAGGTCGTATAGTGCAGTTACCAGAAGGAGCGACTGCAGTTGATTTAGCTTATGCAGTCCATTCAGATATTGGATATCAATGTATTGGTGCAATTGTGGATCGTAAGCCATATCCTCTTTCACAACCCTTAAGTAACGGGCAAACGGTTGAAATTATTACTTCTCAAGAGAGTAGACCTAATGCTAACTGGTTAAATTTTGTAGTTAGTGCTAAAGCTCGATCGCGCATTCGTCAAGCGTTAAAAACATTAAAACGTGAAGATGCAATTGAATTAGGTCGACGATTGCTAAACCTATCCTTGCTTAGGTCTGGTGGTATTAATGCGCTTTCTATAAAACAGAAAAATAAGATTATTGAGTTAACAAAATTGCAATCTTTTGATGATGTGTTAGCGGAAATTGGGCTTGGAAATATCATGAGCCATTTTATTGCTAAAGGAATAGTACACGAAGAATTATTTCAAGATTTGTCTGAGACAAATAAAACACTTGTTATCACTGGTAGTGAAGGTGTTTTAGTGACCTTTTCAAAATGTTGTCATCCAATTCCTAATGATCCTATTGTTGGGTTGGTTAGCCCAGAAAAAGGATTAACAGTGCATCATGAATCTTGCCGAAATGTTTCTGGTTATCAAAACAACCCCGAACAATATATTTTAACAAGATGGGCGCTAGATATTACACAGCTATTTGTCGCTGAAATTTGGGTGGATATTACCAATAATCAAGGATCACTTGGACATATTCTTTCTATCATTAATGATGAGCAAGCACATATACAATGGCTTAATACTGAAGAAAAAGATAGGCAAATTTACACGATTATCCTTCAAATTGAAGTTAAGAATACACAAAAACTTAATGATTTAATGCGGAAAATCTCATTTCAGCAAGATGTTGTTAGTGTCACTCGTAATGTTAATCAGCGATGATGAGCCGATTTTTTAGTCAACTGCCATTGATACAATTAACGGGTATTGGGAGTAATCTAGAAAAAAAATTCCATACACTGGGCATATACACAGTTCAAGATTTATTATTGCATTTCCCTCTACGTTATGAGGATCGTACTTCTTCATGTGCCATTGGAGATGTTTCTATAGGTGAATACACCACTATAGAAGGGCGGATTATAAAAAGTGAAGTAATTTTTAGACGCCGACAAATGTTAATCTGTCATATTCAAGACGACTCAGGTATTGCGATATTAAGATTCATGCATTTTAATGCTGGAATGAAAGCAAGCTTAGTTCCGGGAAAATGGATCACGGCTTACGGTGAGGTTAAAAACGGAAAAACGTATCCCGAAATTATTCATCCCCAATTTAAAATAAAGACAAACCTTCAAGAAAAAACGGTTAATTTGGAGGATAACCAAGAACGTTTTACACCTATTTATTCCACAACCTATGGATTGACTCAGAATGTCATTCGTAAATTAATTCAATCAGCTTTACTATTACTTAAACGTAATCTTCCTGAGGAGATTTTGCCAGAAAAGCTGGCAAGTCGTTATTTAAGTGCATATGACTCACTAAATATTATCCACAATCCACCAATTGATACTGAGATTAAACTGTTAGAATCGGGTGAGCACCTAGCTATTAAGCGGTTTATTTTTGAAGAGTTGGTTGCTTATCATTTGAGTATGTTAATGATAAAAAAACATAATCAAAACCAGCAATCGCATTCATTTTATCCAAGCCAACGCTTAATTAAGCCATTTTTATCTTCATTACCTTTTACGCCGACTCGTGCTCAGCAACGAGTTGTGCAAGATATCTATCAAGATATGACCAAAGCTGTACCCATGATGCGATTAATTCAAGGTGATGTTGGTTCTGGTAAAACATTAGTAGCAGCTTTAGCAGCGTTGAATGCAATTGAAAATGGTTGCCAAGTGGTTTTGATGGCACCAACAGAAATATTAGCCGAGCAACATTATAATAATTTTAGTACTTGGTTTGAGCCGTTGGGAATTAGTGTTGATTGGTTGTCAGGAAGATTAACCGCCAAAAATAAGCGACAGCGTTATGAGCGCCTTCAAAAGGGTGAAATTACTATGTTAATTGGTACTCATGCAGTATTTGTTGATAAAGTAGAATTTACCTCTTTAGGTCTTGTCATCATTGATGAACAGCATCGATTTGGTGTTAATCAGCGCCTAAGCCTTTGGGAAAAAGGAATTAAAGATCATCTTTATCCGCATCAATTAATTATGACGGCAACGCCTATTCCAAGAACATTAGCTATGACCGTTTATGCTGATTTAGATGTTTCTGTTATTGATGAGTTACCACCAGGTAGAACACCAATTAACACAGTTGTAATACCTAATAATCGCCGAGATGAAATTATTGAACGTGTAAATCAAGCTTGCTTAGCAAACCGCCAAGTTTATTGGGTTTGTACATTAGTTGAAGAATCTGAAATGCTTGATGCCCAAGCTGCTGAAATACTTGTAGAAGAATTACAACAAAGATTGCCACATCTTAATATTGCTTTAGTACACGGCAAAATGAAATCAGATTTAAAACAATCAGTCATGCAAGACTTTAAAGCTGGAATGATTCAACTACTTGTTGCTACAACGGTTATTGAAGTCGGTGTTGATGTGCCTAATGCGAGTTTAATGATTATCGAAAATGCAGAACGATTAGGCTTAGCTCAATTACATCAATTGCGAGGGCGAGTAGGGCGTGGAACGGCGGTATCGCATTGTGTGCTTATGTATCAAGCGCCTTTAAGCAAAGTTGCCCAAGCGCGTATGAAAGTTATGCGTGAAAGTAATGACGGTTTTGTTATTGCACAAAAAGACCTTGAACTTCGTGGTAGCGGCGAAATTTTAGGAACTAGGCAAATGGGAGTGGCTAATTTTAAAGTTGTTGATCTAATTCGTGATCAACATTTGATTAGTGAAGTACAACAAGCCTCTTATGATATCCAAAAAAATCACCCACAAAGTGCAGCGCAATTAGTTGATTGTTGGCTGCCAAATCGTGAAAAGTATATTAATGCTTGATTAATAATGTTAAGTTAGATTGCGTGTAGATGGTAAATTTATTGTTTGAATCCGTCCACACGCTAAAGTCGAATTGCTACATTAGCCAATTATAAGAATGAGCGATACGGCAATTCTGGCTCATCGATAAAAATATCCCTAAAGCCACGATAATGTTGATAATGCATTTTATGTTTATCGGTTGGGTAAGTATATTTACCACCAACTTGCCAGAAGAAAGGGGTAAATTGATAATCAAGACGATCTTTTTTCATTTTCCATAAAACTTCAATTTCACGAGGATCGCTTTGGAAGTTTGCCCAAATATCATGGTGGAAAGGGATCACAACTTGAGTATTAAGCGATTCAGCAGCCCGTAAAATATCAGCCGATGTCATTTTATCGGTCACGCCACGAGGGTTTTCGCCATAAGACAGTAGTGCAACATCAATTTTGTAGTCATTACCATGTTTGGCATAATAGTTAGAATAGTGAGAATCACCAGAGTGATACAGTGAACCACCAGATGTTTCAAATAAATAGTTGACCGCTCTATCATTCATACCATCTAAAATAGATTTATCGGTTGATGATACACCTTTTGGTAAAGTCACCAATGATGTTCTATCAAAAGAGTCTAATACCCGAATAGTAATATCACCTACTTCAATTGTTTCGCCAACTTTGGCAACAATACAGCGTTCTTCAGGTACACCCCAACTTTTCCATAATTCCACACAAGCTTTTGGACCAATAAATTTTACTTTTGATGAACAGTTTTGAATAACTGCAGCTGCAACATTTACATCGATATGATCGGCATGATCGTGCGTTGCCATCACTGCATCAATTTCTTTTATTGCAAAAGGATCCAGAACAAATGGGCTAGTTCTTAAGTTAGGCTGCAATTCACGAACTCCACCCATTCGCATCATTTGGTGTTGTTTGTTCATTAATGGATTGGCGTGAGTTTTTTTACCAGTACCACACCAAAAATCAACAGATATATTGGTATTACCAGCTGATTTCAACCAAATACCTGTACAAGCAAGCCACCACATAGTAAATGTATTGGGTTTAACCTCTGTTGTTTCGATCTCTTCATTAAGCCAAGTTCCCCATTCAGGAAATGTATTTAGTATCCAAGATTCACGGGTAATTTCATTCACTTTACTCATACTTTGTTCCTTTTACAATTTAATAGTTAAACTAAAATAACTTCAACACCTTGCTCCTTAATGCATTCGATCACGTCCTTATTAGCTTGTTTTCCAGTAATTAAAATATCAATTTTATTTACTGGACAAAAAAGCATGCCTGAATTGGCTTTAGTATCAATTTTTGAACTGTCTACTACCACAACTAGTTTTTCGACTTGTTCAAGTATTTGCTGTTCTGCAACCGCACCTAAAATTTCATTTTTATATAGACCTATTGGCGTTAAAGTTTTGCCACTAGTAAACATCCATTTGCCCGCATAAGAATCAGTAATATTGGCAACTGGGTTAAGGATAATATTTTGTGTTTTGTTGTATAACCCTCCCATAATGATGACATTTTCATGATCATGCTCAATCAAATAACAGGCGAGTGGAAAGTAGTTAGTAATAATTGAAACATTCTTACCACATAATTCACGGCCTAATAAAAATGCTGTTGAACCACAGTTAATGACAATATTTTCGTCACTACTACAGAGTTTTGCTGCACGAATCGCAATTCGAGCTTTTTCGTGATAGTGATCGGTATTGTTGTTGTCAATCGGTGCCCAGATTGGTTTTACTTCTTCTAATCGCATAATGCCATTACGAACTTTTTTAACTCGCCCTTCCTGAGCAAGCTTAGTAATGTCTCGTCTTGCTGTGGCTGGTGATATAGCAAAGTTGGCAATTAATTCTGTTACTTTAACCATGCCTTTTTCATTAACTAATGCCACCATTTCGTTATGCCGTGCGATTTCGTTCATTATTTCCTCTTATATTATTAAATGATTAAATATGATCATTTTGATAATAATTTTCATTTGTATTATTGTCAATTATTATAATTTTAACTTTCATTATTTAATTATTTAATGTGTTGATAATAATAGTTTTAATTTTGTTTTTTGCTTGTTATTTTTTATCAGGTTGTGATCTGTGTCACAGATGCTGTGTTGATTTTTTAAAAACAGTGATCTTTATCAAACTAATCATAAACAATCATTGAATGATTTATTTTGATTGTGGAATATAACAAATATTATTAATGAAGATGAACAATAACAATAACGTAAAGTGAGCAGTGTTTCATTCATTCACTTTACAGTCTGTAAGAAACTTGATGAAAGACATTTAAATGGAACTCGATATCAGGGATGAGTGCTGTTAGAGCAATAAAAATGTCAATAACTGATGAGAGGGACATATGGAAGTAATCTATAACGTATTTTATATTTTTTATAGTCAAGTGATGACAAAAGCGCCTTTATTACTTGGTTTGGTAACAATGCTTGGTTATTGTCTGTTACGTAAAGATCTAACTACCGTGTTAAAAGGCACAATTAAAACCATTGTTGGATTTATGTTATTGCAGGTTGGTTCGGGGGTTTTAGTATCAACGTTTAAACCCGTTATTGCCAAATTGGCTGAATATCATGGTATTAAAGGTTCGATTATTGATACTTATGCATCAATGGTTGCTGTTGAAAGCGGTATGGGTGAACACTACTCATGGGTAGGCTATGCGGTTTTACTTGCTTTAGCTATCAACATTTTACTCGTTATTTTTCGACGCCTGACCGGTATTCGAACTATTATGTTAACTGGCCATATTATGTTCCAACAGGTTGGTTTAATTGCACTATTTTACTTTCTTTTTGGTTACAGCATGTGGGAAACCATCATCTATTCGGCCATTATCACCGCACTTTATTGGGGAATATTTTCTAATATGATGTTTAAGCCAACCGAAGCGGTAACTGGTGGAGCTGGCTTTTCAATAGGACACCAGCAACAGCTAGGATCTTGGATTGCGGTTAAATTAGCGCCAAAATTAGGTGATAAAAACGATACAGTTGATAATCTAAAATTACCAAAATGGTTACATATTTTTCATGATAGTATTGCTGCAACCACAATCGTAATGACGATTTTCTTCGGTATTATATTACTTTCCTTTGGGTTAGATAATTTACAAACAATGGCAGGTTCCACTCATTGGACTATCTACATCTTTGAAACAGGACTTAAATTTGCCGTCGCAATTCAAGTTATTGTTGGTGGTGTACGCATGTTTGTTGCTGAATTATCTGAAGCTTTCAAAGGTATTTCAGAAAAACTGATCCCTAACGCAGTATTAGCCATTGACTGTGCGGCAATTTACGCTTTTTCTCCAAATGCGATGGTATTTGGTTTTATTTGGGGGGCATTAGGGCAATTCTTAGCGATTGGCTTGCTCCTTATCTTCAAATCGCCAATTATGATTATACCGGGATTTATACCGATGTTCTTCTCTAATGCAACTATCGGAGTATTTGCTAACCATTTCGGTGGATGGAAAGCGGTAATGAAAATCTGTTTTGCTATGGGCATGATAGAGGTATTAGGCTCTGCTTGGGTGATCGATATCTTTGCTAAAAATGGCACGCCAATTGATTCATGGATGGGAATGGCCGATTGGGCAATTTTATTCCCACCGATTTTGCAAGGTTTGTCTTATTCTCATTTATTTATCTATGTACTGATAGCACTTGCGTTAATTTACATGTTTTTTGCTGCTAAACAGTTGCGCCAGGAAGAGTCCATACAACAAAAAAAACCAGAAATTAACGATGAACATCAAGATATTAACGAAGCTGTACTTGAAAAAATGGATGAAGTTGCTGTGAGTGAAGGTCGTCCAGTGCGGATTTTAGCGGTATGCGGTAGTGGTCAAGGTTCATCAATGATGATGAAAATGAAAATCGCCAATTATCTAAATAAAAAAGGTATTCCAAACGAAATGGACTCCTGTGCTGTAACAGATTACAAATCACGTTTGCCAAATGTCGATATCATCGTCGCTTCTAAGCATCTGATTCATGAAATCGAAGTTAATGAAGGTCAACATGCATTAGGTGTGCAAAATATGCTAAACCCACAAACCTTTGGCGATGAGCTTATAAAACTGATTGAACAAGTGCTTTTAAAATAGATTTTAAATACTTAAGGAGTACACCATGGCTTTAAAAGAATCATTAATTGAAAATAACTCTATTTTACTCAAAGCTGAGGCATCAAATTGGCAAGAAGCAGTCAAATTGGGCACTGATATGTTAGTTGCCTCTAAAGCAATAGAACCTTCTTATTACGATGCCATTATCCGCAGTGTCAAAAAAATGGGACCTTACATTATTATTGCACCAAACTTTGCCATGCCTCATGCAAGGCCTGAAGATGGTGTAAATCGTACGGCTTTTGCTTTGGTAACTTTAAAAAATCCAGTCTATTTTGATGGCGAAGATGAGCCTGTTGATGTCTTAGTGACATTAGCCGGTAGCACATCTGATCAGCATATGGCAGGATTAATGGAAGTAACTCAAATCTTAGATGATGAAAATAGTGAAATAGGAGTAGATCTTGATAAATTAAGACGTTGTAACACTAAAGAAGACGTTTATTTAGTTATAGATCAAGCCTTAAATGGAGGTTGAATTATGTACCAAGCTTTAAAAGAACGTGTTTTAAAGGCTAATTTATTACTACCCAAATATAATTTGGTAACCTTCACTTGGGGTAATGTATCTGAAATCGATCGCGATAAAGGTCTTATCGCCATTAAACCTTCTGGTGTTGAGTATAGCAATATGAAGGTAGATGATATTGTGGTTGTTTCACTAACGGGGGATATTGTAGAAGGAAAATTAAATCCTTCAAGTGATACAGCAACACATATTGAGTTGTATAAAGCATTTCCACTAATTGGCGGCATTGTGCACACGCATTCTCGTTACGCTACCATTTGGGCTCAAGCAGAATTAGATATTCCAGCACTGGGTACCACTCACGCTGATTACTTTTATGGCGATGTGCCTTGTACACGTGAACTAACCGATAGTGAAATCACAACTGATTACGAAAAAAATACAGGATTAGTAATAATAGAAGAGTTTAAACGCCGAGGCTTAGATCCTGTTGCTATGCCTGGCGCTATCATATCAGGTCATGCCCCATTTTGTTGGGGGAAAAACTCCCTAGATGCGGTACATAATGCTGTAGTACTTGAAGAAGTAGCAATGATGGCGCTTTCAACTCGACAACTTAATCAAACAATCAAAATACAACAAACATTATCTGATAAGCACTATTTTCGCAAACATGGTGAGAATGCTTACTACGGTCAAAAATAACAAATATCAAGGAGAACAACATGACAGCACCTAAATTACAAATAGCATTAGATCAAACTGAATTAGCACCAGCACTAGATGTGGCAAAAAATGTAGCAGGTTTTGTTGATATTATTGAAGTTGGCACCATTCTTGCGTTTGGTGCTGGTATGCAAAGTGTAAAACGGTTAAGAGAACTCTACCCAAATCATATTTTAGTGTGTGATTTAAAAACCACTGATGGAGGGGCGATATTGGCAAAAATGGCGTTTTCAGCTGGAGCCAATTGGTTAACTGTATCAGCTGCAGCTCATATTGCAACTGTAGAAGCATGTAAAAAAGTGGCTGATGAATTTAACGGTGAAATTCAAATCGAATTGTATGGTCACTGGACTTTAGATGATGCCAAAGCTTGGCGAAAACTTGGTATTAAGCAAGCCATATACCATCGTTCTCGTGATGCAGAACTAGCAGGTATTGGTTGGGGGGAAGATGATATAACTAAAATGCGTCAATTGTCTGATTTAGGACTTGAACTATCAATTACAGGTGGAATTGTGCCAGAAGATATCCATCTATTTGCAGGAATAAAAACCAAAGCCTTTATTGCTGGTCGTGCACTTGCTAATGAAAATGGCCAAAAAACGGCACAAGCATTAAGAGATCAGATCGCTAAATATTGGTAACAACCGCATGTAGCTGAACAAATCGGCTACATGATTTCTTTTCATATAAAAAATAGGTTATCACCATGCCGCAAAGTAAAGATATATCAAAAACATTGTATCAAATCAAAAATACTCCTCGTATTGGTATTTATGAAAAAGCCTTACCTAATGAATTATCATGGCAAGATAAATTACAAGTAACTAAAAAGTTAGGATTTGATTTTATCGAAATTTCGATTGACGAATCAAATGAGCGCCGAGCTCGATTAGATTGGTCTGACGATGAAATCTATTCACTCAGACATCAATGCGAAAAAATCGGAATTCCACTACATTCCATGTGCCTAAGTGCACATCGTAAATATCCATTTGGTTCAGCCAATAATGATATCCGTAGTGAAGCCCAAACCATTATGGACAAAGCCATTACGCTTGCTTACAAGTTAGGAATAAGAGTAATTCAACTCGCTGGCTATGATGTTTATTATGAACCTGCTGACTTACAAACGCATCAGTGTTTTATTCAAGGTATGCAGTGGGCAGTTAAGCAAGCAGAACGAGCAGGGGTAATGTTAGCGGTTGAAATTATGGATACGCCGTATCTTAACAGTTTAAGCAAATTCGAAATCCTCAAAAAAAATATCGATTCTCCTTACTTTATGGCTTACCCTGATGTCGGTAATATTACTGGTTGGAATTATGATACTTGCACTGAACTTATGTTAAGTCGTGACCATATTGTCCAAATTCATCTAAAAGACACATTTAAAGTTAAGGCTGATTATTCTGGGCAATTTAGGGATCTAGTCATTGGTGAAGGTGAAGTTGATTTTGCCGCTATTTTTGAAACACTTCGTACCATGAATTATGTTGCGCCATTGGTAATTGAAATGTGGGCAAAAGATGATAAATGGCAAGAAAATATCATGATTGCTCAAAAAAGGTTAAAAACAATAGGGCAAAAGGCGAAATTTCCTATATTTAGTAAATTGTACAATTAATAGTTATCTAGCTATTATTAAATGCTCTACCTAATTGATAAAATTGTATAATTTTTAACTATCTAAATATAGTGCAGCGTTAAAAGTAAGAAATTGTCTATGATAAAAGTAAAAGAGGATTTGGACATGAAAAAATTTATACAGGGCTTTTCTAAGTGTTTTAATCGTATCTAAAAGTTAGGTAGTACAGGACAATGGATTAAAAAATCAAAGGTTATTTAATATAAAAAAGTATTATTTTATTTCTTAACCCTTTTGGATTGAATCGGAAGAGCGAAGGCTTTTACTTCCGATTAATATATTGAGAAAAACAATATTTTTTCTGAAATTGAAAACTTAAAATATCTTTTAATATGTCAAATATAATTATGTCATATTTTGTTATATAGTATTTCTCAATTCTTTCAGTTCTATATATTATTGGAATTTATGTCTTGCTTTTTCTAACTATCTTTGTCCTCTTTGTGTCAAAGCAGGCATTAGGCTTTTTTTACAAAGCAAGCTTTAAGCATAATTTTTATTCCGTCAATTTTACAATCGATTTCATGATCGCCTTCAACTAAACGAATACCTTTAGCTTTAGTTCCTTTTTTTAAAACTGTTGAAGACCCTTTCAATTTGAGATCTTTTATAAGCAAAATATCATCACCATCCGCAAGTAAATTACCATTACTGTCTTTAACCTCTAATTGGGATGATTCAGTAGTTGTTTGATTTGGATCCCACTCATGTGCGCAAATTGAGCAGACAATTAAATTACCATCAGGATAAGTATATTCCGAACTACAATCGGGACAGTTAATTGTTGATTCCATCTTGTTTCCTAATTATTTAAAAACTAGATTATAGCATAAGTAATGCAAATTTTATTGAAATTACTATATACATTATATTTATTATCTAAAAAATAACATGAATATAAAGATTTGATGAAAAATTCAGTTTTTTTAATTATAAAGACTTTATTATTTGCTCTTTGCACGAATAGGGGTATCGTGTAATATAGTGGCATCATAAAAAATAAAAATTGTGAACGTTGTATGAAACCATCTATTAAATTACTTTCAATGCTTTTATTTATACTGTCATTAGTTGGTTGTGGATTAAAAGGTCCACTTTATTTTCCTACAAATGGGGCAATGGCATTAACTCAATTACAGTTATTCGATAAAATCGCTTAGCGGGATAGATGAATGGATTTTTTACATTATCAAAACGGCCATTTAAAAGCTGATAAAGTAGCAATTTCTGATCTTGCAGCGCAATATGGTACCCCATTGTATGTTTACTCTGCAAACTATATTGTCAAGCAATTTTTAGCTTATGAACGATCACTTACAAATTATAAACATTTAGTTTGTTATGCGGTTAAAGCAAATAGCAATTTATCGGTTTTAAATTTATTGGCTAAATTGGGGGCTGGTTTTGATATTGTTTCACAAGGTGAATTGGAACGAGTGCTTAAAGCGGGTGCAGATCCTAAAAAGATTGTTTTTTCTGGTGTGGCTAAATCCATTGTTGAGATTGAACGGGCATTACAAGTTAACATTAAGTGTTTTAATGTTGAATCTGAAGCTGAGTTATACCGTATAGATCAAGTAGCTAAACGTTTGGGTACAGTCGCGACTATTTCTTTAAGAATTAATCCTGATGTGGATGCCAAAACTCATCCTTATATTTCAACAGGCTTACGCGAAAATAAGTTTGGCATTAGTTATCAGCTGGCACTCGATGTATATCGTAAAGCCCAAACGTTAACCAATATAAAAATTTCCGGTATTGATTGCCATATTGGATCACAATTAACAGAATTATCTCCATTTCTAGATGCTGCCGATCGTGTACTTAAATTGGTTGATCAACTAAAATCAAACAATATTCATATTGAACATATTGATTTAGGCGGAGGATTGGGAGTTTGTTATGATAATGAAAATCCGCCGAAAGCATCAATACTTGTTAAGGAATTAGTCAAAAAGTTAGCAAATTATAAGGGTATTGAAATCATATTTGAACCAGGTCGGTCAATTGTTGCTAATGCAGGTCTATTAATTACAAAAGTGGAATATCTCAAACATCAAGATAATAATCATTTTGCTATTGTTGATGCAGGTATGAATGATTTAATTCGCCCATCACTTTATAAAGCTTGGATGAAAGTTTTGCCAGAATTAGAACCACAAGTTGATGATGAAAAATATATTTACAATGTTGTTGGACCGATTTGTGAATCAAGCGATGTTTTAGCTTATCAGAGAGAGCTTTCTATTAAACAAGATGATTTACTTGTTGTATGTAGTGCTGGCGCTTATGGGTTTAGTATGGCTTCCAATTATAACAGTCATCGACGTCCGGCCGAAGTAATGTTGGTTGATGAACAACAGCATAAACTAATTCGTAAGCGTGAATCATTTGATGATTTATGGCGTGGAGAGATTGTTTGATAATTTTTAGCCAATAAGCAAACAGTAAAATTAAAAGATAATAGCGTTTTATAATATAAGGTAAATCACGATGAACTTTTCAAAAATGCATGGACTCGGAAATGATTTTATGGTCATAGATGCGGTAACGCAAAATGTTCATCTCTCGGTAGAAACGATAAAACGTTTAGCAGATCGCTATACTGGCGTTGGATTTGATCAGTTGCTAATTGTAGAGCCACCTTATGCTCCTGATAGTGATTTTCATTACCGAATATTTAATTCAGATGGATCAGAAGTTCAGCAGTGTGGCAACGGAGCCCGTTGTTTTGCTCGCTTTGTTCGTTTAAAAGGATTAACTAGAAAACGAGTTTTAAATGTAAGTACCATGAAAGGTAATATTGTATTAACAGTTAATGATGATGAAACTGTACGGGTAAATATGGGGATGCCTGTCTTTGAGCCAAGTAAAGTTCCTTTCAAAGCAATTAAAGAAGAAAAAACTTATATTATTCGAGCACAAGGACAAACAGTTTTATGTGGCGTTGCTTCCATGGGCAACCCTCATTGCATAATACAAGTTGATAATATTATTACTGCTCAGGTGGCATCCCTAGGGGCATTATTAGAACAACATGAGCGTTTTCCTGAACGGGCTAATATTGGGTTTATGCATATAGTTAATCGTAATAATATTAATTTGCGCGTATTTGAACGCGGTGCAGGTGAAACCCAGGCTTGTGGCAGTGGTGCATGTGCGGCAGTTGCCGTTGGTATTAATCAAGGTTTACTTAATGACTATGTCTCGGTTAATTTGCCTGGTGGTAAATTGCTTATTGAGTGGAAAGGAGGGAATCATCCACTTTATATGACAGGACCTGCAACACATGTATATGACGGATTTATCGCTATATGATCAAAAATTTTACGTTATTTTTTTGTATTATATTAGCTGATTTGAACAGAAAAAATGGATCTAATTATAAGATATTATGATTAAATTTAAAACACTTTATATTTGGATTTAATTGAATAGATTATGGTTAAGCAAAATACTCAAGATAAAAAAAAGCGAGTTTTATCAAATAAAATAAATGATAACCTTGTTAATCAATATTTAATTGATAATCCAGACTATTTTATTCGTAATGCCAATTATATTGAATCAATGCGGGTTCCACATCCTATTCGGGGTGGAATTTCATTGCCAGAGTGGCAAATGGCTAGGCAACGCAATAAAATAAAACAATTAGAATCAGAAATTACCTTACTAATGGAGAACGCGAGTGCTAACGAATTATTATTTAGCCAGCTTATTAATTTATACCTTGAGCTTATTCAAACATCGAATTTAAATGAATTAATAGAATCATTGAATAATTGGGCAAAATCACTTGGTCTTAGTGGAGCTTATTTGTATCTATTTGATGATAAATGGTTACTTGGCGCTCCATCAAACTATCATCATTTTGCTATTAATTCATCAAGGTTTGATTTTATTCGTGTTCGGCATTTACAGTACAGTAAACAGTATTTAGGCACCTTAAATTCAACCGAATTGGATTTTTTATTACCTGAACATGGTTATGTTGGATCGGTAGCATTATCTCTATTGGGAACATTTGGGGATTTAGGGATTTTAATTTTTACTAGTACTAGCCCAAGGCATTATCAAGCAGGGCAAGGGACATTGTTATTGGAAAAAATAAGCGAAATACTACCAATTTTAATTGGTAAGTGGATTATGCGAATAAAGTAAGGAAAAATTATGATTCAATCTCTTCAAGATCAAGTCCCTTTACTTACACAACCTGTCGAGGAATACCTGAATTATTTGAAGTCCGAAAAACAGCTTAGTACCAATACTCAAATCAATTATCGGCGCCAACTTTATGCACTTATTGCATTAGCAAAAGAAATTGAAATTTCAAGTTGGCAAGATTTAGATACTTCTGTAGTGCGTTTATTGATGGGTCGTAGCAAACAAACTGGTTTACAAGCTAGAAGCTTATCCCTAAGATTGTCTGCATTACGGAGTTTTTGTGATTGGTTAGTAAAAAAACAGGTGCTTAAGGCAAATCCAGGACGGGGAATTTTAAACCCTAAATTAGGTAAACACCTTCCCAAAAATATCGATATTGATGAGATTAACCAATTGCTTAATATTGAATATAATGATCCTCTTTCTGTTCGTGATAGGGCAATGCTTGAAGTGATGTATGGGTCTGGGTTGCGTTTATCTGAATTGGTTAATATTAATTGCCGAGAACTAAACCTAACTGACGGTGAGATTCGTGTGATGGGGAAAGGCGGTAAAGAGCGTAAGCTGCCATTAGGCGGAGAATCCATAAAATGGATTAAAAACTGGCTCTCAATGAGAGATTTTTTAAGACCTCAAGGTGATGCTTTATTTGTATCAAAATTAGGTCGCCGGATTTCCCCCCGTAATGTAGAAAAACGTTTTGCACAAATAGGGGTTAAACAAGGTTTGAGTTCTCATGTTCATCCACATAAATTACGTCACTCATTTGCCACCCACATGTTAGAGTCAAGCCGAGATTTACGTGCTGTGCAAGAGTTATTAGGACATGCCGATTTATCAACAACTCAGGTTTATACTCACTTGGATTTTTCACACCTGTCAGAAGTTTACGATTTAGCTCACCCAAGAGCAAAAAGAGGAAAATAGCGATGCGATTTTATCGATCCTTAAATGCTATAAAAGCGATGACTTTTGATCTCGACGATACATTGTATAATAACAGCATGATTGTTGAAAGGGCTGAAGAAGAGATGGTAAAAATACTTCAGCATTATGATCAATTGCAGCACATTACTCTTTCTGATCTTTATACTGAAAAAAAAAGAGTGCTAAATGCCAACCCAGAGATTTATCATGATGTTATCGTTTGGCGAATTGCAACAATTAAATCATTATTAACTAAAGCTAGATGGCCAGCGTCAAAGATAGAAAACATGATTAATGAAACAATGGCATGTTTTAATTTTTGGCGACATAAAATGCAGATACCCCAATCAACACATGTATTACTGTCCAAGTTAGCAACCAAAATACCTCTGGCGGTAATAACAAATGGTAATGTTGACATTAACCAAATAGGTTTAAGCCACTATTTTCAATTTTCATTGCGAGGGGGTGCGAACGGCCGTTCAAAACCTTTTCCTGAAATATTTGAATTAGCTGTACGACAGTTAAAGGTACCTGCTCATCAAATTTTACATATTGGAGATAATTTATTCACTGATGTGAATGGGGCAATTAAGAGCGGTTTTTTAGCATGCTGGATCAACATTTTTCAGCAAGATATTTTCCATCTTACTGAGGCAAGATGTTTACCACATGTTGAAATAAGCCAATTGCTAGAATTAGATAATCTGCTATAATTTACATATGTATAAATAGACAGTAAAATAAATGTAATCATTTATTGCATTTAATAAAATACCTATCTTGATATCCTGTTTGCCGACAGCCAACAAACAAAATATTGAAAGATAATAAACGTATAGATAATACTTTGGACATCAATTTCGATTAAAAATTGTTATTATCGTAATGGGTTTCAACATAATGGAAATTAAACAATCATTATTAAACGATCTTAATTTTGAACAAAAAAATGCCGTCACAAATGATAATCAATACACTATAGTGCTTGCTGGTGCTGGAAGTGGTAAAACTAGGGTATTAGTTCATCGTATTGCATGGCTTTGTATTGAAAAAAAATATTCGCCAAACTCGATCTTTGCTGTAACTTTTACTAATAAAGCTGCGGCTGAAATGCAAGAACGTATTCAAGCCTTAATGGGGGAAGGCTATTTTAATGGCATGTGGGTTGGTACATTTCACGGGTTAACGCATCGTTTATTGCGTATGTTTTCTCAGCAAGCTAACCTTCCATCTAATTTTCAGCTTATCGATTCGGAAGATCAAATGCGCCTAATAAAGCGAATTTTTCGTGAGTTAAAAATTGATGAAAAGCAGTGGTCTGCTAAGGAATGTGCTAACTTTATTTCTAATCAAAAAGAGCGAGGTTTACGTGCTAGTGATATGATACCAGAAGATCCTAAACAAATGATGTGGCAAACCATTTATCGCGATTATCAAGCCATTTGTGATAGGGTAGGATACGTTGATTTTTCAGAATTAATTTTAAGAACATACGAATTACTTTGTCGTGATGACGAGGTTTTGAACTATTGTCATCATCGTTTTTCAAATATTTTGATTGATGAATTCCAAGATACTAACCAGATTCAATATCAATTGGTACAAAAATTAGCAGGCACAGCAGCTAATGTTATGATTGTAGGCGATGATGATCAATCAATTTATAGCTGGCGAGGCGCTAACGCCGATAATTTACAAGCATTTATTAATGATTATCCAGAAACTGAAATTATCCGCTTAGAACAAAATTATCGTTCTACCAGTATTATTTTAGATGCAGCAAATAAACTTATTGCCAAAAATCACAATCGGTTAGGTAAAAATTTATGGACAGATCGAGGGGAAGGCGAAAAGATTTCGTTGTATGTTGGATTTAATGATATTGATGAAGCTCGATTTATTATTGGTCAAATAAAAAAGCGCCATGATGAGGGTGACAAATATGCCAGTTGTGCAATTTTATACCGCAATAATGTTCAGTCTCGTCTATTTGAAGATACTTTGTTACAAGCTGGATTACCATACCAAATTTATGGTTCTATTCGATTTTATGAGCGACAAGAAGTGAAATTAGCGTTGGCTTATTTGCGATTATTACATGATCATGATAATGATATGGCATTTGAAGCAACGATTAATACGCCAACTCGTGGTATAGGTAATGTTACCCTTGATAAAGTTAGACTAACAGCAAAGCAAAATAGTATTTCATTATGGAATGCTTGTTTATTGTTAATTCAAAAGGGTGGATTTACGGAAAGACAAAGATCTGGAATTAGCCGTTTCCTGGAGCTTATTGGCTCAATTTATGATGACGTTGTCACAATGCCATTTTATGAACAACTTGATATGATTATTAAATTATCAGGCGTGCTTCAAATGTATGAGCAAGAACCAGGTATAAAAGGGCAATCAAGGCTAGAAAATCTTGAGGAGTTGATTTCAGCTGCTGAACAATTTTACCATAACAATGAAAATACAGTAATTGAAGATCATGAAACTGGAAAAACGCTGACAGTACTTGAATCATTTTTATCATACACATCACTTGAAAGTGGAAATTTTATAAAAGAGCAAGATTCCGTCCAGCTTATGACATTGCACTCAGCTAAAGGACTTGAATTTGATAATGTTTTCATTGTTGGGTTGGAAGAAGGTATTTTCCCAACACAACGCTCTATACAAGAAACAGATAGATTGGAAGAGGAAAGGCGCTTAGCCTATGTTGGTATAACAAGAGCACGAAAACGTTTAACATTGTCATTAAGTGAATCAAGGCGCCTTTATGGACGTGAAGAGCGAAACCTGCCTTCCCGATTTATAACTGAACTGCCTATTGATAGATTAACTGAAATCAGTTATCGAGGGATTTTAGTCACACCAGAGGTAAAATGTAAAGACATAAATAAGGAAAAACGTAAACAATCTTATATAGAAAAAAGCCGTGAAAGCGACGGTTATATATTAGGCAAAAAAGTCATGCATAATCGTTTTGGCGAGGGAACAATTATTAACGTTGATGGGGAAGGAGACCATAGACGTGTTCAAATTGCTTTTGTTAACGAAGGAGTAAAATGGCTAGTGGTAAAACTGGCTAATCTTACCTTAATTTAAGCTAATTGGGGTTTTTAGCTTACTTAAGTTCCTTATAAAAACAAGGAGCAATGCATTAAATATTGCTCTCTAAGAATTTCGGTAATTATCTATTATCTTTTAATGATTCTAAGAAAACCTCATCAAAGGTGCGAGCCGAGCGATTACAAATCCATTGATTATCCACATAATCAAAATGATATCCTTGCTGATGTGTAGCTAGCCAAATTTGAAAAAGGGGCTCTTGCGTATTAACAATAATTTTACTATTATTGGGAAAACTAATGGTAATGACATTTCCGTTGGTTTCATAGTCTAAATCGATATTATGCTCATCAGCATAATTATCTAAAGTTCGTTCAACCCTATTAAAGAGTTGCTCTGTTAAAGTATAAAATTGCGCGATGTTCATAACTATATATTCGACTCAATCTCTGTAATGCAAAGATATTAGCATAAACCAATCTTATTTGTCATCATACAATGATAGGAATATTGTAAGATATTGATTGGCTTTTTATTTGATTTTTTTTAAAATTTTTTGAAAAATATAAAATAGTATACTTTAAAAACAACGGTTGATTAAGGCTTTGCTAATAAACCCATATCAAGTGAACGAGTTTTATAAAAAATATTTATCGCAATAATTGGTTATCTAATTTTCGTCTTCTTGCTTTTTACCAATTTCGGATAAATCAGACGTATTTTCAGAAATATTTTGTAATTCATTAGGCTGATTATCTTGCTCTTGCTGCACTTGTAATAACTCAATAGCTTTTAATTTTTCATCAATTTCAGTTTTTATCTTTGCTTCGATAGATTTTATATCAGGGCGAGTTGCATATAAAACTTCTTTATTCAAATCACCTTGAATTGAGCAAGTTAACCTGCTTTGTTCTTCCGTTATAGTTTCTAAATAAAGTGCTTTTTCAATTGTTTTTCGTCTTGGAAAGGCCATATCAATAGAATGAGGATTATCTTGCCAAACTGGTGGCTTAGAATTAAGATCTAGCATTTTAGCATTTGCAGTATAAATTTCAAAATTGAATTGTAGCCAATTAACATTATTCAAAGCTTTTTTAGCATCTTCAAGATTATTATCAATAATAAATCCCCAATAATAAAATTCGCCAGAAGAAGATGTTGAAATATAGATATTTTGATATCCTGTTATTGTTAACCCATGATACTTAAATGGTTTTTTGAACATTACTTTATTTCTATTTGTATCTTTAATGGATTCGACGGGAATATATGTAACATCGTTATCAGTTGTTAAAGTAACATATTTGCTAAATGGTTTCTTATATTTAGCTAATTTTTCAAAAAATTGATTATCACATTCTAAAAATGCATCCATTATATTATTGGTATCATTTGTATTGATTTTGCTGTGAGCAAATGCCATACAAGATATAAATGATGCACAAAGCAGCATGGAAATTTGTTTTAATAGCATGGTAGTTTCCTATATTTAATATTTCATCCAATAAATTACTATGTCATAGTAATTTATCGTAAACATTGATGTCAATCTTCCAAATTAACATCTTCAATAAAAACAAGTAAATCTCCTTTTTCAAAAATGATATCAACTGAGCTAGATGTTGCTTTATTACGTAAGCTTACGAACTTTCCTAAAGACAATGTTTGTTTAATTAAAGGGTATTTAACCCCTGTAATGGTTAAATCTGTAACCTCGGAAAGAGGCATAAATGAGATTATATGATTTTTTATATTAATAATTTTATGATGATCTTTTGCAAAAAAGAAGTGACAATAATTGTCATAAAAAGTTATTTGATATTGGTGATAATACTGCATAGCGACGGAAAGGTTACCTAAGAAATGATCGCTGGCATGACCGGAAGCGCCATAAACATCAAATTTGGTTATACCCTTATTAATAAGAAATAAAATTGCTTTTTCAAAATCCGTTTTATTTTGGTCTGGTGTATGAATAATCTCAGTTTTATTAGGAATCACACAATTGGAGTTTAAGCTATCTAAATCGCCTATAATAAAATCAGGGATGATTGGTAAATTAAACAAATAATTATGGTAAGCACCGTCAGTACAGGCAATATAATTATATTTACTTATGTCATTTGGGTAGCGTATTGGTGGTTCACCATTAACTAGTAGTAAGGCTTTATTTTGTGTCATTGCACCATCCTTATGGGGGGATATAAATCTAATGAATAAGCCATAATAATTGCATCTTCTTGTTTGCTGTCTTTGGTCGGATAATAATTTTTTCGAACCGTGATTTGGTTAAAACCTAGCGCATGATATAGCCTAATTGCTGGTGTATTTGATTGTCTAACTTCAAGCCAAAGCGTTGAAATAGGGCAAGATAATTCCATAGTTAGTAATTCTTGTATCAAATGATTGAGTAAAGCTTTTGCTAGTCCTTGTTTTCTAAAATCGGGATGTATTGCAATATTAAATAAATTTGCTTCATCAGCTGCTTGTTGGCAGATACAAAATCCCACTATTTGGTTACCAATCGTTATTTTAAAATTTAAGTAGCGATCACCTTGGTTTGAAAAGAACGTCTGTTTTGACCAAGGTATCTCATGACAGATCAGTTCTAATTCAAAAGCATTTATTAAATCATGTTCAGTTAGGGGAGAAATAGTTTTCATATTGACATAATTGTTGCCAAAGTAGGCGTTTTTGTTGTGGTGTTTTAGCAAGAAGATCTAAGTTAATTGTTTGAATTATCAATGAATTCTTCCAAGATTCATCTGGCGTAATATTAATAAACCAAATTACCTTTTTAATTTCATCTGCAGGTATAATTAGTTGTTGTGGCGTTAAAAACAACACTTGTTCTTCAGTTAGATGAATAGCATTTAAAATATCATAATAGATTTTTTGTGTTGGTTTTTGCTCTGCAACCACAATCAATCTAATTTCTTCATTTATTTGTGTCGCTATTTCACCTTTGAAAGCATTAGCATTCCTCAAAACGTATTGAGTTATGTTGCACTGTTTTAGATACCAATCTTGTAGTGTCATTATTGACTTACTGTTTTTTATTAGAGATTAAAGATAGTTAATTGTATAATCAATGCATCAATTTATAAAGTTTTTTCATTGAGGAAATATGGCAACATCTGCTTTTACCCCAGCAAGTCAAGTACTTGAGCGTCACCAAACGTTTTTTAACGATAAAAATGTGTTGATAGCTGGTGATATTCAGGATAATTACCCATCTATTATGCCGGCAAATCAAGTTAAGATTCATTGCACACAATTTCATACTTATTTACGTCTAAAAGCTAGTGCACGAGGCAATCATACCTATTTTTCATTGTTGCCAGAAGCGGATTTTTACGTTGGAATAAACACACTGATTTACTATTGGCCCAAAACGAAAAGTGAAGCGCAGTTTCAGCTATCGTATTTATTACATAATATGCCTAAAGGGAGTGATATTTTTATTATTGGTGAAAATCGCACAGGCGTAAAAAGTGTTGAATCTTTATTAGGCGATTTTGGAACAATTCAAAAAATAGATAGCGCAAGACGTTGTGGTTTATATCATTTTCAGGCAGAAAACCGTTTAGCCTTTGATCTTGATGAATGGTGGCTAAGTTATCATTTAACTATTGAAAATCAAGATATCGAAATTAAAAGTTTGCCAGGTGTATTTAGCCAAAAAGGGTTAGATGCTGGTAGTGAATTACTGTTAAATGCATTGATGGATCGTACTGATATTATTAAAGGTAATGTATTAGATGTGGGGTGTGGTTCAGGCATCTTATCCACGGTGATAGGTAAATTATCCCCTGATATTGTACTAACGTTATCTGATGTAAGCAGTGCGGCAATTGAATCAAGTAAAGCCACGTTAAATAGTAATAATGTTAATGCAACGGTTGTGGCAAGTGATGTTTTTTCTAATCTAAATGATAAATATCATTTAATTGTTTCTAATCCACCATTTCATGATGGAAAACAGACTGATTACACGGCCGTCAATACGCTAATCAAAGAAGCGAAAAAACATCTAAAATTAAATGGTTATTTGTGCATTGTGGCAAATTCATTTTTACCGTATCAAACCATCTTAGATGAAACATTCAAAAGTGTTGAAGTGATTGCACAAACGACAAAATTTAAGGTTTATTTAGCCAGCCACTAATAAGTTACGACTAGAGTCGTAACCTTGAGTTAATTAAAACTATATTAAATGACCCGAGAAAACTGCTGTTGCCGTGCCATTTTTCGCATATAAATATCAAAGCACATGCAAATGTTGCGTATTAGCAAATACCCTTTGGGTTGGACTATAATCGCTTGCTCATTAATTGTTACTAATCCATCTTTTTGCAATGGTTCAAGCAGTTTTAAATCTTCAGCAAAATAGCTATCAAATTGAATGTGATATTGCTGTTCAATGGCTTTTTTATCTAAATAAAAATGGCAGATAAGTTGTTTAATTACATCACGGCGCATCTTATCGTCTAAACTTAAATTAAATCCTTTCCATAGTGCATTTCCAAAATTTTCTACTTGGCTTTGATATTGTTTTAGATCTTTTTGATTCTGTGCATAACTATCACCTAGCATACTAATAGACGATACCCCAAGTCCAAGTAAATCCGCATTTCCTTGTGTTGTATAGCCTTGAAAATTACGATGTAATTTATTTTCTTGTTGGGCAATCGCCAATTCGTCAGTAGGTTTTGCAAAATGATCCATACCAATAAATTGATAACCCGCTTGAGTTAACTTTTTAATACTCGTTTGTAGAATCTGTAATTTTTGATTGGCATTAGGCAAATCATCATCTTTAATTTTACGTTGGGCAGCAAAACGGCTTGGTAAGTGGGCATAATTAAATACACTTAAACGATCGGGCGAAATAGCAATGACTTTATTTAATGTTTCAGTAAAACTAACAACAGTTTGTTTGGGTAAGCCATAAATAAGATCTAAACTAATTGAATGAAAATGGTTTTTACGCGCTTGCTCAATTAGTGCGCGAATTAAGTTTTCGTCCTGCTTTCGATTGATTAGGTTTTGTATTTCATCATTAAAGTCTTGAATGCCCATACTTAATCGATTAAAGCCAACATGGGCTAAATGATCGATAGTTTCGGGGGTAATTTCACGAGGATCGATTTCGATTGATAGTTCCGCGTTATTTGCAAAATGAAAGTGCTTTTTTAGTGATGCCATTAAGCGAGATATTTCATCATTTGTTAAAAATGTTGGTGTACCCCCTCCCCAGTGCATTTGTGTCACTGTACGGTTATCAAATAATTTTGCACGGTTGGCAATTTCAATATCTAAAATATCAAGGTACTTGGTAACTTTTTGCATTTGACGAGTAATGAGCTTATTACAACCACAAAAATAACAAAGCTTATGACAAAACGGAATATGTACATAAAGCGATAATGGCTTTGTAGAGTAAGCGGTTGTTGCTAATAAAAAATCCTGCTCGCTGAAGTTTTCATTAAATTCAAGTGCAGTAGGGTAAGAGGTATATCTTGGACCAGAATAGTTATATTTTTCAATTAATGCTTGATCCCATAATTGCGTATTGCTCATCTAATTACTTCCGTTTAAATCTGTATTTGCTGTTGTTTTTATGAAGTTTTAATATTGGTTTTTGCTGATTTCTAATTTTGTTTTTAATTTTAATGCGACTTGTTTTATTTAAATATAACAATGTACAAATTAATAACCCAAAATATAAACTTAACATAATTAATATTGGCATTACGGCTTACTCGCTTTTAAGTTATCAATTTATAGGATTTAAATTTCGGGCAGAAATTTAATCATTAAAGTTACCGTCCTGCCCATATTGAAAAACACTATTACAAATAATTTTATATTTTTGTCATTAACTGCGTTTTAAAAAACTAACAATATCTTCTTCTTTTTCGTCTTGATCTTCAAACTCATCATCGGTATAGCCTAGCTCTTGCATCAGTTCGTCGATTCGATTTAATTTACTGTCAAGGTAGGATTGTTGTTCTTTAGTTAGTTTGTTATTTTGTTCAACTAAATCAAGCAACATATCTAATTTTGGATCGTTTTCTAATTGTTCTAATTCTTGTTGTGGCGATAAAACCGTTTTTATTGATTTAGGTTGCTTAACCCGCTTTTCTATATTTCTAGAATCTTCAATAATTAACGAAATAGGTTTTTTACTCCCAATACGGGGATCCTTTAACTCTTTTGGAGTGTTTTTATTTTTGTTGGGCCCGCCATTATTAAAACGTGATCCGCTCGGCAAGCCCTTATGTTTGCGTTTACGTTTCAGTTCTCGAGATTCTTCATTAATCTCTTGACGACTTTTTTGGGGTTTCTGTTTTGATTTGTTTTTTAACATAAAATCTCTATCTAATATTATGGTTAATCATTTTACAAACATATTTTATCAGTAAGTCCAAAATATAGCTATGATGAACAAGTCATGCTAATTTAAGATTGTAAAAAAAGAAATTTATGTATAATCTGAGTCAAATAAATTTGTTAGATCGAATTAGAGAACAATATAAAATGAAAAATCACTTAAGCCCTTATCTCAAATTTAATCGTCAAGAATGGGCTCGTTTACGTAGTACTGTGCCAATGACTTTAACAGAAGATGAATTAGTCTCGTTGCAAGGTATTAATGAAGATTTATCTATAAATGAAGTGAGTGAAATTTATTTACCTTTATCTAGATTGCTTAATTATTACATCAGCAATAATTTTAATCGGCAAGCTGTTTTATCTAAATTCTTAAGTAAAAGTCAAAAAACGCCCTATATTATTGGCATTGCAGGTAGCGTTGCTGTAGGTAAAAGTACTACTGCTCGAGTGTTACAAGCATTATTAACCCGTTGGCCTGAACATCGCAAGGTAGCTTTGGTTACCACCGATGGTTTTTTATATCCAAATAGATGGCTTGAAGAGCGTGGAATAATGAATAAAAAAGGGTTTCCACAATCTTATGATATTAAAAAACTTATTAACTTTGTTGCTGATGTCAAATCAGGACAAGATAAAGTCAAAGCGCCAGTATATTCACATCTAGTTTATGACATTGTCGAAGGTGAAGAAATTGTTATCGATTGTCCTGATATTTTAATTCTTGAAGGATTAAATGTCTTACAAGGCACTATAAACTATACCCAAGCCAATAATCGTGTTTTTGTGTCTGATTATGTCGATTTTTCAATTTATGTTGATGCTGATTTAGCATTGTTACATGATTGGTATGTGAGTCGATTCTTAAAATTTAGAGCAGGGGCTTTTAGTGATCCTAACTCTTATTTCAACCATTATTCACAGCTACCAGAACAAGAAGCGGTCAATATTGCTAATCGCCTTTGGTGTGAAATTAACGAATTAAATCTAATTGAAAATATTTTACCAACTAGAGAAAGAGCCAGCTTAATTTTAACTAAAGGTAAAGATCACAAAGTTGATTTGATTCAGTTAAGAAAATAAATTAATAGGAGTTTATATGAAGTCAGTAATTCAAGCAGTGACCAAATTAAGTATTATCGCTTTGGTTATTTCATTTCCGTTTGGCATTTATGCCTCTGATCATGTAGAAGGACTCACCTGTGAAGGAAAAAAACAGGCTATTGAGGTCGGAATTGAACAAGCAAAAAATCACAATAATATCCATAAGGTTGAAGGTCTTCAAAAAATATTAAAAGATATTAAGAATCATTGTTTAAATAAAGATTTAGAAGAAAAATATAAGAAAAAAATCCAAGAAAAGACAGATAAAGTAGCCAAAAGAACCCAAGAATTGGCTCAAGCAAAAACAAAAGGTGATAAACAAAAAATTACTAAGCAACAAATAAAATTAGCTGATGCCGAACAAGAACTTAATGAAGTTAAAGCTGAATTAGCTAAATTTTATAAAGAGCTTGAAGCAAATAAACCAACTAATAGCTTAATTCACTGATTCTATAATGACGTTTTAATTATAACCCCCATTACTGATTACTGACGATGGGGGTATTTAGTCTTTTGCATGGTATCTTATCCTAGCTAGACTTTTTTATTAAAAAAGAGTATGGTGTGCGTCTTGTTACGTGGTTCGTGAACCTCCCACGCTAAAAAACTAAGGAAAAATAATGAGTAAAATTACACTACTAGGCGATCAGTCTGTTCGCTATCCAACAACCTATTGTCCTGAAATACTCGAAACGTTCGATAACAAACACCCGAATAACGACTATTTTGTTAAATTTAATTGTCCAGAATTTACTAGCCTTTGTCCTATCACGGGGCAACCTGATTTTGCGACAATTTATATTTCGTACGTGCCGAATATTAAAATGGTCGAAAGTAAATCGTTAAAAATCTATTTGTTCAGCTTTCGTAATCATGGTGACTACCACGAAGATTGCATTAATATCATTATGAAAGATCTTATTAAATTGATGGATCCTAAATATATTGAAGTCTGGGGAAAGTTCACTCCGCGAGGTGGCATTTCGATTGATCCTTATGCTAATTATGGCAAATCAGGTACTCATTGGGAACAAGTTGCGGCTAATCGATTAGCCAATCACGACATGTATCCAGAAAAAGTGGATAATCGCTAATTTAATCTATCCTAACAGGAACAGTTAATGCAAACTCGTAAAGCACTAGTTATATTTTCTGGTGGGCAAGACTCAACCACCTGCTTACTGCAAGCCATTGCTGATTATGGACGTGAAAATGTTCAGGCAATCAGTTTTCACTACGGTCAACGTCACGCAATAGAACTTGAAAAAGCCAAATGGATCGCTGATGATCTTGGTATTGAGCAAACCCTCATTGATACTTCAGTTATCAAACAAACTACAAATAATGCGTTGATTGATGACGCTCAAGAAATTAAAGCAGCTCAAGATGGTGATTACCCCAATACCTTTGTTGATGGGCGGAATATGCTTTTTTTACTTTTAGCAGGCTGTCATGCCAAGCAGCAAGGAATTTCTGACATTATTATTGGAGTTTGTGAAACCGATTTTAGTGGTTATCCAGATTGTCGTGATGTTTTTATTAAATCAATGAATGTATCAATGAATTTAGCCATGGACTATGCGTTTAATCTCATCACTCCGCTGATGTATTTGACCAAAGCGCAAACGTGGGAAATGGCTGATAAACTAGGTTATCTTGATTATGTCCAAAAACATACCCATACCTGTTATTACGGTGTTGAAGGGGGGTGTGGTAAGTGTCCAAGTTGTTTATTGCGCAATAAGGGCCTACAAGAATATATGGCTCAAGCTAAATAAATTAATTCATTTATCATTGGTTTCTCTCACCCCATTAAAAAGGAAAAAAGATGCACTTAAATGTTCATTCAGAATCGATAGAAAAAAGTTTTACCCGTAAACAAAAGCAAAAAGCTCTTTACTGGTTGGCTTTTTTTCACATATTAGTTATTGCTTCAAGCAATTATTTAGTCCAAATTCCATTTGATATTTTGGGTTTTCACACCACATGGGGTGCTTTTACATTTCCATTTATTTTTTTAACCACCGATTTAACCATTCGAATTTATGGTGCAAGTTTGGCAAGAAAGATCATCTTTGTAGTAATGATTCCTGCCTTGCTATTTTCATATTCCATTTCGGTACTATTTTTTGAAACCCATTGGGTTGGATTATCAGCATTGACGGAATTTAATAGCTTCGTATTTCGAATTGCATTGGCAAGTTTTGCCGCTTATTTAGTTGGACAACTAATGGATATTACTGTTTTTAACTATTTAAGAAAAAACAAATCATGGTGGGTTGCCCCAACAGCATCAGCAATATTTGGTAATGGTATTGATACTATTGTCTTTTTTGCTATCGCATTTTATCAAAGTAACGATGAATTTATGGCAAATCATTGGATCGAAATTTCGTTAATGGACTATAGTTTTAAAATTCTAATTTGTGGGCTATTCTTTTTGCCTCTTTATGGGGTGATTTTAAACTTTTTATTAAAAAGATTAGTCTCACTACCCAATTCCAATTAATAATTTGATATATTTTATAATCAAAAATTTTTTTATTTAAAAGCTCATTTATTATTTTTCTTAAATGAGTTTTTAAAGCTGGCTATAATTGGAAAATTAATTCCACCTTAATTGCTATTTTATTAATATTTTTTCAAATATCCAAAATCAAAAAAATCACAAAATCGTTTTTAAACATTTTTTGCCAAACATGGTTTGCCAGTGCATAATATATCATCAGCATGGTATAATAGTTGATCATAATAATAATTATTATTAATTTTTTTAATGGGTAAGGGGTTGTAAATAATGAAACTTGCAAAAAGGTTAAGTGTATTGAGCTTAATTTTGGCATTAATTGGCTGCGATAATAGTAATAGTAAATATATACCGCCTACAACGCAAAATGAAAGTCAGAAAACGACGCAGTTATTGGATATCAATCATTCTAGCAGTAAAAATAATCAAAAAGCTGAATCAAAAAGTGTTTTCACGTTAACTCCAGAGCTGATAGAAAAATATAAAAATAAACAATTGACTGTTATTAATAGCTCTGAAGTTATTCTTGATGGTTCAAGTACTTTAGTTATTACATTTTCTGTTCCCATTAACCCAAAACTTAACTTTTCAAATTTACTTAGACTTGTTGATCGCGAAAGTGGTGATGTCGATGGTGCCTGGGAGCTTTCTGATAATGGATTAGAATTAAGGCATCGATTCCTTGAACCAAATCGAAAGTTAACTTTGACGATTGATAAAATGTTATCCGCAATTAATGACAGTCATTTACAATCGGTTTATCAAGTAGATATCACAACTCAAAATCGCCAACCAATGATTGGATTTGCTAGTAGTGGTTTTTTATTGCCAAGCAAATCAATAGGAGGTTTACCTGTCACAACTTTAAATGTTGATCAAGTCGATGTAAACTTTTTCAAAATTAAACCTGAAAAATTACCTGATTTAATAGCCGATTTTGGGTTTATCGATCTTATATCAATCTGGCGTTCAAAAGATTTAAATCATTATGCAGATTTAGTCTATTCATCTCGCTTTAATCTTAATCCTAAGCCTAATACTCAAGAGACGATATTACTTAATTTATCTAAAATTTCTGACCTGAATCAAGAAGGTGTTTATATTGCCGTAATGAATCAATCTGGTTCGTATAATCAGTCAAATCCTGCTTCGTTATTTTCAATCAGTAATATTGGTGTATCGATTCACGCTTATAAGAATGGTAAATTATCAGTAATGGCTTATGCACTGGATGATGGGAAACCACTTAGTGATATTAATTTAACATTACTTTGCCGTAAAAATATTCCTGATAGCAACAAACATTGTGCAATGATTTCGGCTAAAACAGATAAAGAAGGTTATGCTGAAATTGATTTACCTAAAGGATCGAATTATGCTTTACTCACGGCCAATAATGGACAACAAACATCATTTGTTAATCTAGATCGTAATGCACTTAATTTAACGGAGTTTAACCTGTCTGGCTCAGCTTTCTACCAAAAACAGCTATTTATTTTTGGTCCCCGTGATTTATATCGTCCTCAAGAAACCGTCTACTTTAATGCTTTATTACGAGATGCAGATGGGCAACCTTTACCAGATCAACCGATTATAGTGGATGTTATTTCATCAGATGGTCGCGTTATCGAAAACTTTCAACTAAAAAGTCAATCTGAATCTAATGGATTGTATCAATCTCATTTTGTGGTACCAAGTGATGCCGCAACAGGTAAATGGTCACTTCGTTTTAATTTAGGCGATGATAATTATCGTTATTCTTATTTCCAGGTAGAAGAGTTTTTACCTGAGCGCATGTCAATGGAAATCAACACATTATCGAATAAACCAATTTTAGCTAATGAACAGGTTAATTTTAATATTAAAGGTTGGTATCTTTATGGTGCTCCGGCTTCAAGTAATAGCTTAGAAGGAAGTCTTTATATTAAGAAAATGGATTCAATATCTGAACTGGATGATTATAAAATTGGCTCAGTAACTGATAAGGACTTATATAAACAATTAGCGAATATTGAAAAAACGCTTGATAACAATGGGGCTGTACAAATAAATGTTGATGCTGATAACTGGTCAGGCGTGCGATCACCAATTAAATTGATTTTACAAGCAAGTTTACTTGATTCTGGTGGTAGACCAATTACTCGCTATGCTAGCCAAGTTATTTGGCCTGCAAGTGAATTGCCTGCTGTTAAAGCGCTTTTTGGCGAGTCGCCTTATTATAATTGGGAAGCTGATCGCTATGATAATCGTCCAACAATTGATATAAATAGTAATGCTGAATTTGAAGTTGCATATATTAATACAAATGGCGAAAAATTAGCAACTAATGATTTAAAAGCTAGATTTGTACGTGAGCGACGAGATTACTATTGGACTTGGAGTGACGATGAAGGTTGGAGAGAAAATTATAATTCTAGCGAATTTATTGTTTTAGAAAACCAATTAACTATTGATAAAAACAGCACTACTAAAGTGAGTTATCAACCTAATGATTATGGTTCTTATCGTATTGAAATTGTCGATACTAAAAATAATATTATTAGTAGTCTTCGCTTTTGGGTAGGCTATGAATGGGAAGATAATACCCGTGGTACAAATTCAGTACGTCCAGATCAAGTTAAGTTAAGCATCGATAAAGCGTCTTACACATATGGTGATACGGCTAAAGTTTATGTACAGGCTCCTGTTCCTGGGGCAGGTTACATTTCGCTTGAAACTAATGACGGTATTTTATGGAAACGTGATATCGCAGTCGGTGAAGAAGGGCTTGAAGTTGAAATTCCAATAAAAGATTGGAAACGTCATGATATTTATATCAGCGCGATGATTATTCGCCCTTCAAAGGATGTGACAGTGCAAACAGTTAAACGTGCAATTGGTTTACTTTATTTACCTATTGACACCAGTAACCGTCAATTAAATGTTACTATAGATGTACCTAAAAAAACGGAGCCGGAAAAAAACATCCCAATAAAAATCCGAATGGATAAGCAAACAATTCAAAAAGAGCACAAAGTAACAGTATTGGTGTCAGCTGTGGATTCTGGTGTACTAAATATTACTGATTTTACCACTCCAGATCCTTATACTTCTTTTTTAGGGCGTAAGAGATATGATGTTGATTTATATGATGTTTATGGTAAGTTAATTGAAGCATCTGGTCGTGTAGTTAATATGAGTTTTGGGGGGGATGCCATTGGGACAGGTGGAAAAAAATCATTAACCGAAGTTCAAATTGTTGCACAGCAACTTAAAACTATTGAATTGAATGAAGATGGAGAAGGCATTATTGAATTACCTTTACCTAATTTTAATGGTGAATTACGTATAATGGCACAAGCATGGGATGATAACCGCTTTGGTAAAGCTGAGCAAACAATGATTGTAGCAGCCCCGGTTGTTGCTGAACTTTCAACACCACGCTTTTTATCTGGTGGAGATCGGGCAATATTAGCGTTAGATGTCCATAATTTGACTGAAACAAGACAAACCATGCAGATTAATATCACAACTTCAGGATTAGTTAATCAAGATTCACCTAAAACAATCACAATGACACTTGATAGCAAACAGAAAAATATTTTACAAGTTCCTATTATTGCAGATTATGGGTATGGAAAAGGAATAGTTAATGTTGACGTTGAAGGTATCGTTCTAGATGATAAATCGAATTACCAAATTCATCGCTCATGGATAATAGGAATAAGGCCAGCTTATTCAGGTACAACTAAAGATTATGTTGCAGCAATTAATGCTGGTGACCATTGGGAATTACCTGCTACTGTGCTAACTGATTTGATTGATAATACCATTGATGCAAAATTGGTTGTTTCGAATAAGCCACCATTGAACATCGCCAAATATATTCAGGAATTATTTGCTTATCCTTATGGTTGTTTAGAGCAAACAACGAGTGGGCTATTCCCTTCATTGTATGCAAATCAAGAACAACTTGCCTCATTAGGTATTAAAACTGAATCTGATGAAAAACGACGTGAAAAAGTGCAATTAGGTATCTCGCGAATTTTATCAATGCAGCGAAATAATGGTAGTTTTGGTTTATGGAACAGTGAAAGTGATGAAGAACATTGGTTAACAGTTTACGCAACTGACTTTTTATTACAAGCAAAAGAACGTGGCTATCATGTTAGTGATGTAGCACTTAATTCGGCAATGATGCGTATAGGTCAATATATTTATGATTCATCTGCTTTTAATAATATGCAAAATTATTATAGCAATTCAGATTATATTGAGTATAGTAAATTTTCGACTAAAGCTTATGCATTAATGGTTCTTGCCAAACATAATAAAATTACTTCTCCTATGCGTAACGAAATTAATAGAATGTACCGACAGTTTAACAATAATCAATCAGTTATGTTTTCGCCATTACCGATTGCACAGTTGGCAATATCGGCTAAGGTTGTTGGCTTTGGAAATATTTACCAAGATCTTATGTCAAATGTGTTTAATTTATCTTATGTAGATTCAAATACATGGTTAGGTGTTTATGGTAGTGAAATTCGAGATGAGGCATTAATTTTATCGATATTAGTGGACAATGATATAGCTGTTACCAAACAAGCTGATTATTTGTATTCTTTATCCGATTTATTAAATAATACACGATATTTTTCAACTCAGGAATTAAATGCTTTATTTATGGCTGGTTGGTCATTAGAACAGGCTAAAGGTAAAAATAAATTTAAAGTCGAAATTAATGGTAAAGTAAGTAATGTGATCTCATCTTTAACTAAAGCCTATAGTTTTAGTGATTTAAATCATGGACTCACCATTGCTAATCCACAGAATGATGAGCCTCTTTATGTTAAATTAACAATTGCGGGCTATGGGAAAAAGGCTCCAAAGGCAACCTCTGAAAGCAATATGTTGACGATTACCCGAAAATATTATGATCTTAAAGGTAATGAAATTACGCCATCAAACTTAAAGGTTGGTAGTATGATGGTGGCATTAATAGACGTAACTGCACAAAAAATGATTCATGATGCATTAATTGTTGATTTTTTACCAGCAGGTTTTGAACTTGAAAACCAAAATTTAATGAACTCTAGTGTTAACTTACTAGCTATTCCTGAATTCGCTAATCTATTAGGAAATGAAGATAGTAACGATATTAAATATCAAGAATATCGTGATGATAGATATATTGCTGCAGTTAATATTCATAATTATGTTGGCAATGGGTATTATCGTAAACGTGTTGCTTATTTAGTTAGGGCAGTGACTCCAGGCGAGTATATGTTACCATATCCATATGTTGAGTCTATGTATCGGCCTGACCAATTTGCTATTGGTCAATCACTTGATATGATCACAATTTCAAATCCTACAATAACTGATAGGTAATAACATTATACTGAACTAATTATGTAAATAATCTATACTACATGAACCGCCAATGAAACTTGGCGGTATTTTTATTTGATAAATATATTGTTAGTTTTGAATAAGTAGATAGTGATGAAAAAATATTTCCTTAATATATTAATTTACTTATTAGTTTTATTCTTTTTGCTTTGTTTTGGCTTTTTAATTTTTGATTATTTTTTCCCAATATCTATCTCACAAAATAAAACTACACAAACCGTTATTGCTCAAGATGAAACACCATTATGGCGTTTTGCGGACGAAAATGGTATCTGGCGTTATTCAGTTAAATTGGATGATGTTCCTAATTATTACCTTGATGTTCTGTTAAATTATGAGGATCGCTATTTTTATCATCATATTGGGATAAACCCTGTATCTCTTATTCGTGCTGCTTGGCAAAATATCAGCAATGATAGGGTTGTTTCAGGTGGAAGTACTATTTCAATGCAAGTAGCTAGACTACTTTATCCTCACGACCGGACTATTGTTGGAAAACTAAAACAAATATTTAGAACGTTACAATTAGAATTACATTACAGTAAAAAAGAGATCTTAACTTTATATATTAATCATGCTCCATATGGTGGCACAATTGAAGGCATTGGAGCAGCTAGTTGGTCATATTTTGGTAAGAAACCAAGTGAGTTGACGCGTAGCGAAGCGGTTTTATTAGCTGTGTTACCACAATCACCTAGCCGACTACGTCCTGATAGATACCCAGAACGCGCAAAACGAGCGAGAGATAAAGTATTAAATCGTTTATCCGAATTTGATGTATGGCCAGTAGAAATTATTAGGCAAGTTCGACAAGATGAAGTATGGGTATATCCACGCAGAGCACCACAACTTGCTCCATTGTTGGCATATCGATTAAAGCAGAAATATCCTAATGAAAATACCATTCATTCAACGATTGATGCTTCACTACAATATTATCTTGAGGATATGGCAATTAATCGTAAAAAGCAATTGCCGCCTAAGGCTTCACTTGCTATTTTAGTGGTGGATCATACCGATATGACTGTAAAAGGATATGTAGGCTCAGCTGACTTTAATGATAAAGAGAGATTTGGTCAAGTGGATATGATTAGTGCATTACGTTCACCAGGTTCAACACTCAAACCCTTTATTTATGCATTTGCTATTGATGAAGGTATGATTCATTCAGAATCATTATTGCAGGATGTGCCCCGTATTACATCTGATTACCGACCAACAAATTTTGATGAAGATTTTTATGGACCAGTCAGTGCTTCTGATGCGCTGAAAAAATCCCTGAATTTGCCAGCAGTACAATTAATGGAATTATATGGACCAAAAAAATTCACTAGTAAACTTAATAGTGCTGGTTTACCACTCTTATCACTAAATAATGATCCTAATATATCTTATATATTAGGTGGAGCATCATTAAGAATGGATAATTTAGTTAGTGCTTATAGTGCTTTTGCGAGACATGGAGAAGTTGCTCCTTTACGTTTTACCCAAAATGATCCTATGATTAGCAAGCCATTACTTTCAGATGGTGGTGCATGGATAACAAAACAGATGATGATTAATATTAATTTGCTTTCATATAAAACAGGAACAAGTTATGGTTATCGCGATGCGTGGGCAATAGGCATAAATCCCCGTTATTTAATTGGCATTTGGGTTGGTCGACCAGATGGCACACCTGTTGTAGGGCAATATGGCTCAATATCAGCAATGCCGATTTTACAGCAAGTGAATTCTTTATTATTAAATAAAGAAATCCGATTAAATCGACCGTTACCGATATTCGCAAAACCCGATTCTGTCACTGCCGAAAAAATATGCTGGCCTTTAGGAATATCATTATCAAATTATGATGAAAATTGTCATCGCCAAAAAACTGCATGGGTATTAAATAATATGATACCGCCTACGTTGGGAACACTTTCCGAACTCAACAATAATATTTATCGTTCTGGATGGATAAATATTTGGGTGAATAAACAAGGTAAACGTGTTGCAGCAGATTGTAAAGGTGCCCATAAAAAACAAATAGCTATCTGGCCTGTTGCTCTGGAAAATTGGTTATTGCCTAAAGAGCGCAGAAAATCTTTATTACCACCGATAGATCAAAATTGCCCAATATTAGGTAAAGATATCTTTTCTACACTTATGATTATTGGTTTACGCGATAAACAATTGATTAAATCTTTACCAGGAAAACATCAAGTTACTATAGATTTGACAGCTGAAGGTGGATCTGGAAACAAGTGGTGGTTTTTAGATGGTAATTTTTTTGCTCGCTCATTTGATAACGAAAAAGTAACATTAACTATTTCTAAAAAAGGATTGCATCATCTGTTATTATTAGATGAAAGTGGTCAAATTTCAAGAATCGCATTTAGCTCAGACTAATAAGACATTTTAAATAGCTATTGAACGAATAAAAATCAAATGCAGTTAAGGATGAAATTTTAACTTGTTTTACTATTTCTAAAAGGATCTTTTGGTATTTATTAATAGAGATACTCGGATTTTTAAGAGCGATTCAAGTAATTATGATAATTGGACATGCTTTTTATTGCTTGTATTACTTAATGTGAATGTTTCTGCTATTGCTGCTGTGATCTACACATTATTACTTATTAATGCGGCATATATTGGGCATTGTGTGCATGCAGGAATAATTGTGATTGGCAAAGATCAATAGCAAGTGCATTTTCTTTAAATTTGGATAAAAAAGTAATTATTTATATTGCTTAGCCACAAACATTACAATGGCTTTGCTATCTTTTGTTACTCAATGAGTATCTTTGATTAAAAATGCGTCTCTGACACATTGTTGGTGTTGCAGAGTTTACTTTTATTGTTGATCCAGGGGAATGCCTAAGTATAGCCCATCGAGAGGAAATATTTTTATTTTTCATAATAGTCTATTCTATTATCTATGTTCTGCTTAATATAGTTGTCTCATCACTATCGAAAATAAAGTTATAGTGTTTGGGTACAAATATTAATAATATAAATATATTGTTTAAAATTAGTTTTATATTTTTAATCAGTAAATATTTTTTAAGGTTCTTTTAAGATTAACTTATTAAATTAGTTTAAAGTTTAAATCATTTTGATGAGTATTTCATGTGGCGCAATATCAATATTCAACTTTTTTTATTAATTAATGCTTCAGAGCATGCATCAAAAATTTTTATAAATTTTGCTATCTTTTGTGCTAGCTATTTAATTTATTTTCCTATTATTATCTTAGGTGTTTATTGGTTAATTAAACCAATTAGTAGGCAATTAATAATTAAAATTATAATTGGTTTAATGCTGGCATTATGGATCACTTTTGTTATTCGTTATCTTTTTTATTCACCGCGTCCTTTTGAAATGGAAATAGGGACTAATTATCTGCATCATGGAAAAAATAGCTCATTGCCAAGCCAACATGCTGTTTTTGTATGGACTATTTCTCTAACAATTCTTTTCAATTACAAACAACAGTTTAGAGCATTGCTGTACCTCTGTGTTGGAGTAGCTTTATTGGTTTGTTGGAGCCGAGTCTATTTAGGTATCCATTGGCCTTTAGATATCATTATTGGGTTCATTGTTAGCATATTATCAGCCTACTTTGTTAGGAAATGCTGATTAATTTTTCAAAGTAAATAAATAATTTGTTTCACAAAGGGAAAAGTATTATTTATTATAATTTTTTATTAAATGTTTTTGGATGGGCATATCAAAGCGTATACTGAATCAATATTCACTTAATAAGAACGAAAATCCGTAATAGGGTAAACTATAATGAAAATACTTATTGTGGAAGATGATAGTTTGTTACAAAGAGGACTTTATTCTGGTATAACTTCAAACGGTTATGTTTGTGAAATAGCGTCAAATGGTAAACAAGCTGAACAATATATTCAATTTGGACAATTTAGCGTTATTATTTTAGATCTAGGTTTACCTGATTGTGATGGATTAGAATTGCTTACTCGTTGGCGTAAAAATAAAATAGATACACCAGTTCTTATTCTTACTGCTCGATATTCCATAGAAGATAGAGTTGAAGGTTTAGATCTTGGTGCTGATGATTATTTAGTTAAGCCTTTTGCCTTATCAGAATTATTGGCAAGAATAAGAGCGTTAATTCGTCGCAACCAAGGAACGGCTAATAATCTTATCAGTTATGGTTTAATCATAATGGATATCAAACAACAAAAAGTAACTTTCAATAATCAAGACGTGGTATTAACGCCTAAAGAGTTTATCATTCTTTCTAGATTAATGTTAAAAGCAGGCGAGAAAGTACATCGTGATTTATTGCAAAATGATCTTTATGATTGGCAAAGAGATCCTAGTTCAAATGTTCTTGAGGTTTATATTCATGGATTACGAAATAAATTAGGTAAAAATATAATCAGAACAGTGCGTGGATATGGTTATCAACTTAATGTGAGGCATTAATACATTTTTTAATTTAAAATCACCTTAGTTTAACTAAACATATTACTCAAAGTAAAAGGCAATTATGGATTCATCATCACTTAATCATACCCGTCAAAGCATCCGTTGGAACCTTTTTTCACTTTAGGAACGATTAAGTTAATTTACCAAATTATACTATTTTTGGGTTATGGCACGAAATTAAAGAACAAATCGAGTATTGGTTAATTTAATATTAAGACAAAATAAAATTGATGAAGTCGTTGAACATGAAGAATTAGAAGCTATTTTTGCTTTATTTTGTTCCATCTTTACAATGATACTTGTCATACTATTTTTATCTTATAAAGCGATTAAATGGACAACTAAATCACTAAATGTGCTGGAAAAAGATCTTAATTAACGCACAGAGAAAAATCTCAAACCTATTGAGCCAATCAGTAACATGTGTGAAATTAAATCGATTACCACTGTTTTAAATAATCTTTTTGTTCATTTGGGTAATTCTTTATCACAAGCGCGTTTTTTACAGCAAATGTTGCTCATGAAATGAGAACGTCACTTGTTGGTATTAGTTTACATTTAGAGTTATTAGAAAATAAACATAATATTGATTGTAAGGAACTCATTGAGTGTATTGATTAGTTGAACAGCTACTAATGTTTGCTAGAGCCAATCAGAAATTTACAATAGGTAAATATCAACTCATTAATTTTCATAATGATATTATAGTTCCATTAATGAATGAATTAACGTTACGAAAAGGACCGTATGTCCAATTGTAAGTGAATAATCATCATCATATTTTTAATGGTGATGCTACATTATTTAAATTATTAGTTCACAACTTAGTAGAAAATAGTTGTTGCTACCGCTCTGAAAATACCAAAATTTTTGTAAATTGCTATAACGATAAAAAAGTTATCATTATATCAGTTGAAGATGAAGCAACAGTCATTGATGAGTCAAAAAGTGAAAAATTGACACAAGCTTTTTTCCACATGGATCGTAAACATGATGGTGTTGATCTTGGTCTGTGTATTGTTAGCCGTATTGTAAAATTACATCATGGATGTATTTACCTTAAAAAAATCGACAAGATATAGCTCAAGAGATGATTGCACAATTATGGACTACCTATTCACTCGAGCAACTAGACTATTAAGTTCTGGATTATACCAATTTTCATGAAGAATCAGTTTTAAAAATTGTTGCCATTTTCGCTCAATTTTTGCGGTTGCAAAAAAAGAAATATAATTAGAAACAGGTATAAATGTGGAGTTACCAATATTATCAATAATAATCAAACGATTTTGATTCGGGGAAACACGTTGAAATAAGATATTTTTACTTTTTATTGTCATTGTAATGATACGGTTTTGAAGTAATTCTGATTTTAATTCCCGTAAAGATGCTACAAGTTCATCATAATGTTGTTTAGTTAATTGTTCATCGGCAAAAAACTTATCTAAAGAAGTTGAGATTTTTCCATCATAATCTCGAATAAGTTCAAAGAGTTGTCCTTCACCTAAGCTGGTTTGAACAGGGCCATAATATTTTGCGAGAGTATTCCAAGAAATATTCCTTTTTATTAAATGTTTATAGTAGGCAATTTCACGATTTGTTTCTTGTTCGGCACCCTCATTATAATTAATTTTAATACATTTATTCGGATCATCTGGATGATGATAACATTTTCGGTGCAATCCTTTGCTAATGTAATCTTTATCAGTTAGTTGAATTATATTTTTCATTTAATTTAGTATTAAGATAGTTAGTAAATGTTGGTCTGAAGTTTATCAGCAAGTTTTTTTTCTTGCCACATTTTTTATTTTAAGTTCTAGCACTTTTATTATATTACTGTATAATAACTCAACCCACGTTACAACAGCATTTTTCCCAACGCTGTTTTCGGTTGTCAAAGTTAATATAACAGCTCGAAGGGGTTAGTTAATTAAAAATTGCAATCAAAAAGTGTAAATAAATCAAGTGATTTATTGACGTGAGATTAATTAAAAATTGGATAATTACGAATGAGTACTTTTTCAGCTAAACCAGAAACAGTTAAACGCGACTGGTATGTTGTTGATGCAGCAGGTAAAACGTTGGGTCGTTTAGCCTCTGAAATCGCAAACCGTTTGCGTGGTAAACACAAAGCAGAATACACACCACATGTTGATACAGGTGACTACATTATTGTTATTAATGCAGAAAAAGTTGCTGTAACAGGCAAAAAACGCACTGATAAAATCTATTATCGTCATACTGGCTACATCGGTGGACTTAAAGAAGCGACTTTTAAGGAAATGATTGAACGTCATCCTGAACAAGTTATCGAAATTGCTGTAAAAGGCATGCTACCGAAAGGTCCTCTTGGTCGTGCAATGTACCGTAAACTTAAAGTTTATGCTGGTAGTGAGCACAATCATGCGGCACAACAACCGCAAATATTAGATATTTAAGGGGATAAAAGATGGCTGATAATCAATATTACGGTACAGGTCGCCGCAAAAGTTCCGCAGCTCGTGTGTTTATTAAACCAGGTAGCGGGAACATCGTTATTAATAAACGTTCATTAGAGCAATACTTCGGTCGTGATACAGCTCGTATGGTTGTTATGCAACCGTTAGAGTTAGTTGAGATGACCGGCAAACTTGACCTTTATATTACTGTTAAAGGTGGTGGTATTTCAGGTCAAGCAGGTGCGATTCGTCACGGTATTACTCGTGCGTTAATGGAGTATGACGAGACTTTACGTTCTACTTTACGTCAAGCGGGCTTTGTAACTCGTGATGCACGTCAGGTTGAACGTAAAAAAGTGGGGTTACGGAAAGCACGTCGCCGTCCACAATTCAGCAAACGTTAATTGTAAATTACAAAAGAAGTTACAATTTCTTCAAAAACCCAGTATTTTCTGGGTTTTTTGGTATTTAAAATAAATATAATTAATTGAAATAATTATATCTTCATGTTTTGATCATTTAAATGACATGATATTTAAATAAAATATAAGGCTTTTGTTAAATATTTTGTCAGAAAGAATGTGAATTCTATAAAGTTAGTAAGAAAAATTATTTTTTTTAACAAATTTGTTATCCAATTTGCTAGAATAGTAATCCTGTACACTCATTTTTATAATTTTGCATATTTGGAGTTAACATGGTTGTTGCTGTTAATAAACGTTCTGTAATGACATTATTTTGTGATACAACAGATATTTACGGCCATCAGATTCGTTTTGTGTTGGCAGAAAAAGGTGTAACTGCTGAGATTGAGTTTGTAAAAGCAGGTAACTTACCTCAAGAATTATTGGATCTCAATCCATATGCTACTATTCCAACATTAATTGATCGGGATCTGACGTTATACGAATCACATATCGCGTTAGAGTACCTTGATGAGCGGTTTCCTCATCCTCCGTTAATGCCAGTTTATCCGATTGTACGTGCAAATTCTCGGTTAACAATGTATCGAATGAAGCGAGAATGGTATCGAGCTTATCAAACGATTCTTGCCGATCCTGATAGTGATGTAGCTAAAATTGCACGTAAAAACCTTCTAGATGATCTTGTCGCTATTTCATTGATATTTAAAGAAAAAGATTACTTTATGAGTGATGATTTCACATTATGCGATTGTTACTTTGCTCCTTTACTTTGGCGTCTGCCGTTACTGGAAATAGAACTTCCAAAAGTTGCTGAAAAAAATTATTTAAGTTATATGGCACGTATTTTTGAACGTCCAGCTTTTATTAATTCATTAACTGAAGATGAAAAAAAGATAAGGCTATAACATTATACATTTATCTACTTTACTTATTAATTAAAAGGTGCTTCTTATATATGGATCCTAACCAAATGTCTGCCCGTCGCCCTTATTTATTTAGAGCTTTTTATGATTGGATATTAGATAATGAATTAACACCATATATTGTTGTAGATACAAAAGTATATGGTGTGGTTGTTCCACAAGAGTTTGTTAAAAACAATCAAATTGTACTGAATATTGCACCACATTCAGTTGGTCAATATTCAGTAACAAATGAAAAAATTGAATTCAATGCTCGCTTTTCTGGTGTGTCTCAGCATATTGTGGTGCCAATAGCTGCAATCAAAGCAATTTATGCTCGTGAAAATGGTGTCGGTATGGGATTTGAAGATGAGCCTCAATATCAGGTACGGCGTGAATCTTTATCTCAACAACCTGAAAAATCTAAACCAAAACCTAATCCATTTCGAGTTGTAAAATAATTTGTAATATTGTTAGTTAATGGTTATTCGTTGTGATGTATAAAAGAAAGTCATCGTTGATTATATTAAAAAATAACGAAAAAATAGATGAATGAGTAACGAAATCGAATTAAAGTTTGAAATCAATACTAGCGACATTGTTAGTTTAAAATATTATTTAGATCAATGGATCGATTGTGACGAAGCTGAATTTTCGGCAATATCACCAACATTATCATCGGCCAAACATAGTTTTACTAAACTAAATCTGATCAATACCTATTACGATACTAGTGATTATTACTTGCGTAATCACGGTTGTGGGTTGCGTGTAAGAAAGTGTGATGATGGTTTAATAAAATTTTTTGAGATCACATTAAAACGGGATAAAAAATCGACTCCGGGGTTGCATGAGCGTGCTGAATTTAATGTCGATTTGCCTGACTCTGTTCCTGATTTAACCGCATTACCTTGTCATGCATTACCAAATGACTGTGATGTTGCTCAGCTACAACGGAATTTACAGCCTCTATTTACCACCAATTTTGAACGGCAGGCGTGGTTAATTTCGTTTGCAAGTAGTGAAATTGAAGTTGCGTTAGATCAAGGGCAAATTAGTTCAAATAATCAATCTATCCCCATTAAGGAAGTTGAACTTGAAATCAAGCAAGGCAACAAATATGATTTATTTAATTTTGCTATTGAGCTAAGTCGATTTAATTTGCATCTATTTTCACAAAGTAAAGCTTTTAGAGGTTATCGATTACTGAACAATCTAGCACCTAAAAAGTGTGCTTATACGCTTTTAAGCCAATGTGATTTACCTAAATTACTTGAGTTTTGGCAACAAAACGAAGAATATGCGTTAGAAATGGATGATTTATCATACTACAAACAAACTTTAAATCAAGTAAACGATCAGTTAACCAATAAACTGCTTTTTAAAGATCCAGAGTTTGCTCAATGGCAAGCGGCATTGTTAATTATTAATTCTGTAAAAGAATTTGCTTTTAGTGAGATAAATACGAAGTTAAAACTAATGTTACTTGTTGAAATGAATAAAAATAACATATAAATATAAGGATATAGAGATGAAAAAGTCATTTTTTAGACTATCTTCATTGCTAGTTTTATTTTATTGGATATTGATGAATATTTTTTATATCGTCAGATACGACAACCTATCAGATTAGCAGAAAACTTATTAAGCGAATATTACCTATTTTCTTTTTACAGTTACCTACTTCACTTTTGCTATTTATTACTTCCCCAATGATATTGAACAAATATGCTATTAACGAAATCAATTCAAAAAATATCGTCAATAGTTTATTTATTGCCATATTAATCATATTAGGCGATATTGTTGGTCGATTGCATTGTTAAATCAGTATTGATGAGTGGATATAGCCTGGACGACAATGCATTAACTCAAAAAAGAGCCTACAAATACATTTAGGTTTATTTATAGTACTAATTGCTCTTTCTTGTTGCTAATTTGCTTGGTTATTTTTTGTTAAAAGGATGTTTTACTGGTGTAACGGAGACCTTAGCCTTAAGAAGGATCATCTTTAATTCAATGGGTATTTTTATATTAAATTGTTTATTATTGATCGCATTAGTAATATTTAGTGTTTCATTATCACATTATTTAGAATATTGGTGCAAAATAAGTGAGTTAGAAATAATAATTATTTGGTTTATGATGGCAGTAATTTTATTTATTTCAAGATGCGTATTGGTGAGAATAGTGGTTAAACGAATATTTGGTAAAATGGATAAAAATCATCAAAATATTTAAGTTTAAATGTAATTATTTATCAGCAATCACTGATTTTTGTTATTGTAAATCAATTTTAAGAGAGTAGCCTATGTCAGAATTTAACTCGTCATTTTCTTCTTTGTTGGAACAACAAAAGCAAAAAGTCACCCATCAACTTAATCAATACAACTTAACTCAAGTGCAAGCTCACCTTGATATTTTGGTGCAAAGTGACTTTTTAGTAGATGCGTTTTGTCGGTTCCCTAGTTGGTTTGCTGACATAGTAAAAAAATCACCGCAAGCCGATGAAAGGAAATTTTATCAATCTTGGCTAGATGAACAATTGGCAAATGTGACCGATGAAGCTATTTTTATGAAAAAGCTTAGGCTATTTCGGCATTTTATGTTAGTGCGCCTTGCATGGTCACAATTAGCTAAAATAAGTCATGATGAGCAGATTTTATTGCAACTGACCGAACTAGCCGAGGTGATTATTGTTACTGCTCGCAATTGGCTTTATGAGCTTAGTTGCAAAGAGTGGGGAACACCTTGTAATGCCCAAGGTCAGGCGCAGCCACTACTGATTTTAGGTATGGGTAAATTGGGCGGTGGGGAGCTGAACTTTTCGTCCGATATTGATTTGATTTTTACTTATCCAGAGCATGGGCAAACAAAAGGTAGCCGTCGAGAATTAGATAATGCTGTCTTTTTTACTCGATTAGGTCAACGCTTAATTAAAGCGCTCGATCAAATTACTGAAGATGGCTTTGTGTATCGGGTGGATATGCGTTTGCGTCCGCTTGGCGATGGGGGGCCTTTAGTTTTGAGCTTTTCTTCTATGGAAGATTACTATCAAGAGCAAGGTCGAGATTGGGAACGCTATGCTATGGTTAAAGCCAAAGTTCTTGGTGATCAGCATGCTCCTTATGTAGGCGAACTGTATCAAATGTTGAAGCCTTTTGTCTATCGTCGTTATATTGATTTTAGTGTTTTACAATCATTGCGTAATATGAAAAGCATGATTGAACGCGAAGTGCGTCGCCGTGGTTTAAAAAATAACATTAAGCTTGGTGCCGGTGGGATTCGTGAAATAGAGTTTATTGTGCAAGTTTTTCAGCTTATTCGTGGTGGACGAGTAGTGGGATTGCAAACTCGTTCGCTATTAAATGCGCTTAATGTGATTGAACAAGAATCGCTACTTGCACCGAGTGAGGTATCGTTATTACGAGAAAATTACCTATTTTTACGCCGTTGTGAAAACCTTCTACAAGCTATTGCTGACGAACAGACCCAAACCTTGCCAGATAATGCACTGGATCAAGTTCGTTTAGCAACAAGCATGGGCTTTAATCATTGGCATGATTTTGAACAAGCGTTATCAGTACGAATGCAACATAATCGCCAAATTTTTAATGAACTTATTGGCGAAAACGAATCAGAATCTACTTTAACAACCAAGTCTTATAATGATCAATTTGATGATCTTTGGGTGCCAGATCTCCAAATTAGTGATGTCAGCGCAGTGTTACCCAATTATTCAGAAACACAAATCGCACAGATCCATCAAATGCTAATACAATTTCGTGATGATATTGGTAAACGTACAATTGGTGTGCGGGGGCGTGAAATACTCGATCAATTAATGCCACGCTTATTAGAATCTATCTGTAATGAAAAGCAACTAACAATCGTGCTATCAAGAATTTTGCCGTTACTTGTTAATATTGTTAGTCGTACCACTTATTTAGAACTGTTACTTGAATATCCAACCGCTTTGAAGCAATTAATTCGCTTATGTAGTGCTTCACCAATGATTAGTGATCAGCTAGCTCATTATCCTATATTGTTAGATGAGCTTATTGATATCAATTCGCTTTATCAGACTGTTGCCCCAAATGAATATAAAAGTCAGCTTTATCAATATTTATTGCGTATTGAAGTGGATGATGAAGAACAACAACTTGAAGCTTTACGTCAATTTAAGCAGATGCAATTACTGCATATCGCTGCCGCCGATGTTGAGCATGTATTAACTACTATGAAAATTAGCGATCATCTAACTTATGTGGCCGAATCTTTGTTAGATTTTGTCGTACAAATGGCATGGAATCAAATGATTGCTCGTTATGGCAAGCCTGATCATTTGGCTGATAACCATAAAGGTTTAGTTGTGATTGGCTATGGTAAATTAGGCGGTTGGGAATTGGGTTATGGTTCAGATCTTGATCTGGTTTTTTTACATGATTGTCCTGTTAATAGCGTCACTGATGGTGACAAGCAGATCGATAGCCGTCAATTTTATTTGCGCCTTGTACAACGTATTATTCATTTATTTAATGTACGCACTAGCTTTGGTATTTTATATGAAGTTGATGTAAGACTTCGTCCTCAAGGCGATGCAGGGCTTCTTGCTTGTAGTTTAGATTCGTTCGAAGATTACCAAATAAATGAAGCTTGGACATGGGAACATCAAGCTTTAGTACGAGCCAGAGCCGTATATGGTGAAGCCGAATTAATCGATCGTTTTAATCAAATTCGTCATAATGTACTTTGTAAAAAGCGTGATGAAGTTGTATTAAAAAAAGAAGTACGTGAAATGCGTGAAAAAATGCGATCACACCTCGGTAGCACTCAAGATAATTTATTTAACTTAAAAATTGATAAGGGTGGAATTGGTGATATTGAATTTTTATCACAATATTTGGTACTTAATTATGCTTACCATCATCCCCAAATGACTCAATGGAGCGATAATGTTCGTATCTTAGAGCTCGCAACAAAATATCACATTATCGATAGCCACGAAGCACAGCAACTAACGCAAGCTTATATTGATATGCGTAATAAAATCCATCAACTTGCGTTGCAATTATTACCAAGTACGGTGGATAGCGCGCAGTTTAAGCAAGAAACAGAAATAGTCAATCAAAGTTGGCAAAAGTGGCTGAAATAATAGTATTAAAAACGCCGACTAGAACGGCGTTTTTAATATTTTAACTAGCTTAATTATTTAACTTCTTTCCATAAAATCAAATCTTGATCTTCAAGATCTGAACTATCAAAGCCTATAATCGGTTTGATATCTTCGCGGTCAAAAGCAATATCGCCACCATTCACGGCAAGATCACCTTTTTTAATTCCTTTAAAATCAAACAAATTAGTATCACAAAGATGAGATAGGGTGATATTTTGTGTTGCACGAAACATGGTCTCAATACGCCCTGGGTATTTTTTATCCCATTCATTTAGCATTTCTTTAATCACTTGTCTTTGCAGATTTGGTTGTGAACCACAAAGATTACAAGGAATAATCGGAAACTGTTTAATTTCAGCGTATTTGGCGATATCTTTTTCTTTGCAATAAGCTAGTGGTCGGATAATGATATGTTCACCTGAATCATTCATTAGCTTTGGCGGCATTGCTTTGAGTTTGCCACCATAAAACATGTTTAAAAAGAGCGTTTCTAAAATATCATCTCGATGATGGCCAAGGGCAATTTTTGTTGCACCAAGTTCGGTCGCTGTGCGATATAAAATGCCACGGCGTAGTCGTGAACAAAGCGAGCAAGTTGTTTTACCTTCCGGGATTTTATCCTTGACAATACCGTAGGTGTTTTCTTGCACGATTTTATATTTAATGCCTAAAGAGTTTAGATATTCAGGCAATACATGTTCAGGAAATCCCGGTTGTTTTTGATCTAAGTTAACTGCTATTAGATCAAAATGTACAGGTGCACTGATTTTTAAGTTGATAAGAATATCAAGTAAAGTATAACTATCTTTACCACCTGATAAGCAAACCATAATACGATCGCCTTCTTCGATCATATTAAAGTCAGAGATTGCCTCGCCAGTTAAGCGACGCAATCGTTTATGTAGTTTATTTTGATTATATGTATTCATCACAATTTTATTGGTTATTCGGCACGGCTCATGTAACGACGTTCAGCAATATGAACTTTGACTTTTTCGTGGTTATCAATATATTCAGGAACCTGAATAACAAGCCCTGTTGATAAGGTTGCAGGCTTGGTTCGTGCACTTGCTGAAGCGCCTTTAATACTTGGAGAGGTTTCGATAATATCAAGTTCAACAGTCTGTGGCAATTCCAAGGCAAGAACTTCACCATCAGCCATTAGCACTTGAATACCATTCATACCACCTTCAGGGATAAACAATAACTCATCTTCAATTTGTTCTTTTTTGAATATATAAGGAGTAAAATCCTCATTATCCATAAACACATATTCATCACCATCAATATACGAAAAACTAACAGGTCGGCGGGATAGTTCAATTGTTTCAAGGATATCATCACCTTTAAAGCGTTCTTCAACTTTTCCACCATTTTTTACATCGGTAAAACGCATTTTATAAAGTGTACTAGCGCCCCGTGCGCTTGGACTTTGAACGTCGATATCTTTAACGATTAATAATTTGCCATTATATGTGACCGCATCGCCACGTTTTATTTCATTTGCTTTAGCCATAATAGTTTTTTCACAATTAATAAAAATGTAGTTAAAAAAATTAACCTGTTATTTTACCGCTAACTTGCTATTGTCACCATCAAAATTTATCAAAGATTCTTAAAATAGGTGAAAGCCATGACCGATTTATTTAAATGTAGAAAAAATTGCGGTGTATGCTGTATTGTACCTTAAATTTCATCCTACATCTCTGGTAAACTCGTTGGCGAACCTATTATACATTTTGGCAAAGACTTTAAATGTGTTTTGTTTGTGCAAGCTTCAATACCGATTGTTTGTGGTCTATTAACACTCTGTTTAAAAATGTGCGGAAATAATCGTTCCCAAACCATGGATTATTTAACCCAATTAGAACAGGTAAATAGCGTATAAGTATTGCTTCTATTTAACAAATCAGTTTAATTATTAGAATTATTTATCTCTCACTGTTTTTTTTTTGATAAACTTCACAGCATTTTATTACTTGATAATAAAAAATTATAATCAACAAAATAGGTTTCACTATTATTGATTTGTTGAATAATTAAATATTGATGAAGCATGAATTTAATTCATGTTTTATTAAGTTTACGCTTTTAGTCAAGAAGAATATTGATATGAAGAAAAAATTAAAACGAGATTTAAAAGCACGTCATCTGGCAATGATTGCTATTGGCGGCTCAATTGGTACAGGGTTATTTGTTGCATCAGGTGCGACAGTTGCTCAAGCAGGTCCTGGTGGAGCATTAATTTCATATGCTATCATAGGTCTGATGGTTTATTTTTTAATGACCAGTCTCGGTGAACTGGCTGCTTATTTACCAGTATCAGGGACATTTGCTACTTATGGTGCACGTTATGTTGATGAGGCATTTGGTTTTGCTATTGGTTGGAATTATTGGTACAACTGGGCTATCACTGTAGCTGTTGATTTGGTAGCGGCGCAGCTGGTTATTTCCTATTGGATAGATTCGGGTAATTATAGTTGGCTTTGGAGTTTACTATTTTTAAGTATTATCTTTGGTTTAAATTATATTTCCGTTAAAGGCTTTGGTGAAGCAGAATTTTGGTTTTCATTGATAAAAGTAGTCACCGTGATTATCTTTATTATCATCGGGTTATTGATGATTATTGGCATTTTAAACGGAGCTGAAGGTGCAGGTTGGCATAACTGGAAAATTGGTGAAGCGCCATTTGTAGGTGGATTCTCATCAATGATTGGTGTTGCAATGGTCGTAGGATTCTCATTCCAAGGTACTGAATTAATCGGTATTGCAGCAGGTGAATCAAGAGATCCTGAAAAAAACATCCCTAAAGCCATGAAACAAGTATTTTGGCGTATTTTATTATTTTACATCTTCGCAATTTTGGTAATAAGTTTAATCATTCCTTATACCGATCCCAATTTACTACGTAATGATGAAACAGATATTAGTGTTAGTCCATTTACGTTAGTATTCCAACATGCAGGATTATTATCTGCTGCTACATTAATGAATGCTGTTATCTTAACTTCTGTTTTATCCGCTGGAAACTCAGGACTATATGCTTCAACCAGAATGTTGTATGCATTAGCGAAAGAAGGAAAAGCACCAAAAATCTTTGCAAAATTATCTTTATCAGGTGTTCCACGTATGGCACTAATTGCAACAACTTTTGTTGCTATGCTTTGTTTCTTAACTTCAATGTTTAAAGATCAAGAAGTTTACTTATGGCTACTTAATATGTCCGGTATGACCGGTTTTATTGCTTGGCTTGGGATTGCTATTAGTCATTACCGTTTTAGAAGAGGATATATAATCCAAGGGTATGATGTCAGCAACTTACCTTATTATTCAAGTTGCTTTCCATTTGGACCAATATTTGCATTCGGTCTATGTTTAATTATTACGCTAGGACAAAATTACGAAGCATTTTTGCAAGATACCATTGATTGGAATAGTGTGATTGCGACTTATGTGGGTATTCCATTATTTTTGCTAATTTACTTTAGTTATAAGTTCTTGAAAAAGACAAAGTGGGTTAAATATGAACAAATGGACTTTTCTAAAGTAAATTAATTAACATTCATTACTTAGTTTCTCTTTTTCCGTCGACATTTGTCGACGGAGCTTTATTAAAGAAGAGTAAAATAGCCCATTATAAGGTTTAATGATAAAAATCAGTAAGTTTAATAACCTTATTAGCGACTACGGAAGATGATACGTGCTTTAGATAGATCGTAAGGTGTCATTTCAACCGTAACCTTGTCACCAGTCAAAATGCGGATATAGTTTTTTCGCATCTTGCCAGAAATATGTGCAGTAACGACATGACCATTTTCAAGTTCAACGCGAAACATGGTGTTTGGAAGTGTTTCAAGTATAGTACCTTGCATTTCAATGTTATCTTCTTTTGCCATTGGGGCCTCTTAATAATAAAAACAAATTAATATCTACTAATCATTAAATGTAATTTCAACTAAAACTGAGTGAGCGAAATGTTATATATTAAACTTTTCTAATAATCATTTTGGCTTTTTATTACATGGCTGATTGATGTAGAGTTTAAACACAGATTAACTGAACTTAGAAATATAAATACAGCGCCAAAATAATGCCGAAAAAACTTTCAGATGTAAAGCTATTTCTATTTTTTCTTTGCATTATAGAGTCCTTGTTCATGGATATATTGCCAAACTTTTGGTGGTAATAAATTTTTGTAATTTTGTTGAGTGATTATATTTTGTCTAATTTCTGTTGCCGAAACATTTTCAAGCGGGGTATTCGCAAAATAGATATAACCATGTAGTGAATTGTGTAAATCTTTTACATTGGTGGTCTGGTGAGCATCAATCCATTGTTGCAATTTTGCATTATTGGTTTTGTTCTCATAACCAGGACGGCGACAAATTAACAAATGACAATAATCAAGCAACGTTTGCCAATTATGCCAAGTTGGTAATCCTAGTAATGAATCTTGCCCCATAATAAACGCTAACGGTTTTTGGTTACCATTTTTGAATCGCCATGCTTGTAGGGTTTCAACAGTATAAGATGGGCGTATTGATGTTTCAGGTAAGATCTCACTTATATCTAATACAAATAAAGGTAAATCTTCAATAGCTAATGCTAACATTGCTAAACGTTGTTCAGTATCGGCTTCTGGTTGTGGTTTATGAGGAGGAATATGATTAGGTAACAAGCGAATTTGTTTTAAACCAACTTCATTAGCTAATGAAATAGCAGGGCGAAGATGCCCATAATGGATTGGGTCAAAAGTCCCCCCTAATAATGCAGTCAACATTTATCTAATCCCATAAATTGCATCGATAAACTAGACATTGCATTCCATATTTGTATTTGATTATCATATTTTAAACTGATTTCAATTTCGGTTAGTTTGGCTAGCAAATTAAATAAATTTTTAATATCAAAACGGTTTAGATAATTGGCATAAATCGTTCTTTTATGCTGCCAAATTTTATATTCATCAAAAACCTGTTTTAAGGATTTTTGCCGTAATGCTTTTTTTAAATTAATTATCAATATTAGCTCACGTTGAATAATTCGTAACAAAATTAACGGCTCAAAATCATTTATTTTTAATTGTTGTAAAATATGGGTTGTACGTTTAGTCTTAAGCGAAACCATTGCATCTATCAAATGATAAGCTGTAAAAATTGAGGAATCATTAATATTATTTTCAGCCAAATTATAAGTAATAGTTTGGTTCGGATAAAGCAGGTTTAATTGTTCTATGGTTTGTGTTAATGCAAGCAGATTTCCTTCATAATAATAACAAAGCAATTCTATAGCTTCTGACTCAATAGTTATTTGCTTTTGTTGTAGATGGTTTTTAATCCATTGTGGTAGTTGTAAAGTATCGGGCGTTGTGCAATTGACAATTACTAATTTGTTAGATAATGTTTTGTACCAATTGGCATTTTCTTGTAATTTAGTAATTTTATTTAAACAAATTATTAATGCAACATCTGGCGCTAAAACTTCACTTAATGTATTAAGTCTGGTTGTTATACCAGCATTTAATCCTCCCTCACCCACGTCGAGGCAAATAAGAGTTTTTGAAGAAAAAAGACTCATTGCCTGACAGCTATCGTAGATATTAGCCCAATCAGTTTGATTATTAATATTGAAATCAAGTTGCTCATCGAAGCCTAATTTTTTAAAAGCATCCTTTAGTTGCGTTTGAGCATAATACTGTAAATAAGGATCGCTACCTAATAATAAATAATAGGACGATCCTAAGTTACGGCTAATCTGATCAGCACTAATTTTTATCATGACGAATTTTAATTTACAGCATCAACAGCTTTTAATTTACGAATAATCTGTTTAGCTGCTTGTTCATACATTTCATCTTCAATTAAATTTTGCTCTGCTGTTTTAGCTAAAGCGGTAGACGGATTATCAAAGAAAGTACGGAATACGCGAACATTCAGAGGATAAGTTTGCTTTCCAGCAATAACTGCTTGAGCTTGAACAATTAACACTAATTGATATTCAGCCGCTTTTCCATCTTGATAAATTGAAATGGTGTTACGTTCAATATCGTCTCTAATTACTCTTAGAGTTGGTGATTTATTATCATTTACTAATGTAACTTTATTATCACGTAAGATCTCTTTAATATTTCTTGATAATTTACCATAAGGGTCATTACTTGTGAAAGACATCGTTTTGAATCGCTCTGGTATTTCCGTATCATATTGTAAATGAAATCCACAACCAGTTAGTGATATTGTAATTAACATAAGTAAGGCTATATATTTTTTCATAAGTATTACCATCAAATTTTGATTATTCAACAATATCAACCGACAACAAGATTTAACAATTTACCTGGTACATAAATAACTTTACGAATGGCAACATCACTCAAATATTTTTGGATGTTAGGCTCTTGTTTTGCTTGTGACACAACAAAATCTTGATCGGCATCAGCGGGCACAATAAATTTACCACGGACTTTGCCATTGATTTGTACAACAATGAGCTTCTCGTCCTCAATCACTGCTGATTGATCAGCAATAGGCCAAGTTGCATTATCAATCGATTCGTTGTGACCTAGAGCTTGCCACATAACAAAGCAAGCGTGTGGCATCATAGGATAAAGTAATCGAACAATTGCATTTAAAGCTTCACTCATTAGAGCGCGATCTTGCTCAGTTTCTTGAGGTGCTTTTTGTAAGCGATTCATAAATTCCATCACAGCGGCAATAGCCGTATTAAATGTTTGGCGACGACCGATATCATCACTGACTTTAGCAATAGTTTTATGTAGCTCACGGCGTAATGACTTTTGTTCACTACCTAGAGCTGTGACGTCTAGTTTTGCTGCAACACCTTTTTGGGTATGTTCATAAACTAAACGCCATACACGTTTAATAAATCGATTTGCACCTTCAACGCCTGATTCTTGCCATTCTAGTGTCATATCAGCAGGAGACGCAAACATCATAAACAATCGAACGGTATCAGCACCATATTTTTCAACCATTTCTTGCGGATCGATGCCATTATTTTTTGATTTTGACATTTTGGTCATACCAGCATGAACTAGCTCATTGCCATGACTATCAACAGCCTTAGCAATTCGGCCTTTATCATCACGTTCAATAGTGACTTCAGTTGGCGAAACCCAAATGCGTTCATTTGTTGGGCTGGTATAATAAAATGCATCGGCTAATACCATACCTTGGCAAAGTAAGCGTCTAGCTGGTTCATCTGACGATACCAAACCAAAATCACGCATTAATTTATGGAAAAATCTAAAATAAAGTAAATGCATAATGGCATGTTCAATACCACCTACATACTGATCAACAGGTAACCAATAGTTTGCCGCTTTTTCGTCTAACATACCTTTGTCGTAGTTTGGACAAGTGTAACGAGCATAATACCAAGAAGATTCCATAAAGGTATCAAACGTATCAGTTTCACGTAGTGCAGGTTGACCGTTAACGGTTGTCTTAGCCCAGTTAGGATCTGCCTTAATTGGACTTGTAATACCATTCATTTCAACATTTTCAGGTAAAATAACTGGTAATTGTTCTTCTGGTGTTGGTACAGTTGTACCATCTTCAAGCGTCACCATTGGAATTGGTGCACCCCAATAACGCTGACGCGAAACACCCCAATCACGCAAACGGTAATTAACTTTACGTTTACCAATACCTAATGCAATTAACTTATCAGCAACAGCATTAAATGCTTGATCAAAATCAAGGCCATCAAATTCGCCTGAATTAAATAACTTGCCATGCTCAGTATATGCTTTTTCAGAAAGATCAGGTGCATTACCTTCTTGAGTTAAAATAACAGGATTAATTGGTAAGTTATATTTTGAAGCAAATTCGTAATCACGTTCGTCGTGACCAGGCACAGCCATTACTGCACCTGTACCATATTCAATTAACACAAAATTAGCAATCCAAACAGGAACCTTTTGACCTGTTAAAGGATGGATAGCATAAAAGCCTGTAGCAATACCTTTCTTTTCCATGGTTGCCATATCAGCTTCGGCAGTTTTGGTATTTTTACATTCAGCAACAAATTCAGCAATTTTAGGATCGTTTTTTGCAGCTAATTGTGCAAGAGGGTGCTCTGCGGCAACAGAAACAAAACTAACGCCCATTAATGTATCAGGACGAGTTGTATAGACGCGCAACTTATCAGCATAATTTTCAACAGCAAAATCAAATTCAACCCCTTCAGAGCGACCAATCCAGTTACGTTGCATGGCCTTAACTTGTTCAGGCCAACTTTCAAGTGTATCTAAATCATTAAGAAGTTCTTCGGCATATTCAGTGATTTTAATAAACCATTGTGGGATCTCTTTGCGCTCAACAGGCGTACTACAACGCCAACAACAACCTTCAATCACTTGCTCATTAGCTAGTACGGTTTGATCATTTGGGCACCAGTTAACCGCTGATGTTTTTTTATAAACTAAGCCTTTTTCGTATAGCTTAGTAAAAAACCACTGCTCCCATTTATAATATTCAGGATGACAAGTAGTAACCTCACGATCCCAATCATAACCAAATCCTAAAAGTTGTAATTGCTTTTTCATATAAGCAATATTTTCATAGGTCCATTTTGCAGGCGCAGTATTATTTTTAACAGCCGCACCTTCAGCAGGTAACCCAAAGGCATCCCAACCTATTGGTTGAAGTACATTTTTACCATTTAAGCGCTGATAACGTGAAATGGTATCGCCTATGGTGTAGTTACGAACATGACCAAGATGTAAACGCCCAGAAGGGTAAGGCAGCATTGATAAGCAGTAATATTTTTCTTTTGATGAATCTTCAGTAACATGAAAGGTTTTATTTTCTTGCCAGTGTTTTTGTACGGCGGCTTCGATTTCATCAGGGCGATATTGTTCTTGCATGACGAGTTAATGTCCTATCTATTATTGCTAATAAAAATATGTTACTAATTGTATTGGTTATTGACTCGTTTTACAAACGATATATAAATTAAAACATGATTTCTTACTATGTAAAAAATCAAACAAATCCCATCAATTAAATTCAAAAAATAAATTAATGCGTAATTTTATTGTTAGTTTAAAATAAAACAGCTATTTTAAAAGCAGTTAATTTTGGTTGAATTTAATTATCAACCCATTGTTATATAGGTTAGTAATGGTGTAATTTGGTTATTTTCAGTATTATCAAAAAAGATGAAACTAGCTTTATTGCTTTTTTTGACGGCTTAAAACAATAAATTTTAACCTAGAATTTTACTTTAATGACTATTTAAAAAAAATAGAGTGAACCGTTCACACAAAAGGAAAGCAATATAGGCGATAATGTAGAATATTGATATATTTATGAACGACAGGAAAAAATTGCTATTTAATTGAATTAAATAGCAACTAATATATATTAAGTAACATATTTACAAAATGATTTAAAAAACAGTTTAACCACCATTAAACACACTGGTAAATTTTGATAAAAATGTTTTTTGCTGTTCTTTAGGCATATTCACAAGGTTCGCCTGAATAAGTTGATCAACTTTTTGAGCTTCATCGCTTAAATTTAATTTATTATATGCATTGTGCATTAACAATAAACCTTGCTTTGTTGAATCAGTATCAGGAAACATTGATAACATTTTTGTAACTCGATTAATGACTGCAACATAAGCACCTCGTTCAGTGTAAAACTGAGCTACTTTTAACTGATAGCGTGAGATTCTATTTTTTAGATAAACTAAACGTTTATACGCATCGGCAGTATAATAACTTGATGGAAAACTTGCTACAAGATACGAAAAGTCTTTAAAAGCAGCTTTGGCAAATTCCGCATCACGATCAGAACGATCCACATTGAACCAGCCTTGAATCGTATTATCATCTTGAGCCATATTAGATAAACCACGAATATAGATAACCCAATCAATATTAGGATGTGTTGGATTTAATTTTAGAAAACGGTCGATTGACGCAATAGCAAGTGGCAAATCCCCCGATTTATAATAAGCGTAGATTAGATCTAATTGTACTTGTTGTGAATATGGACCAAATGGAAAACTTTTATCCAACGCTTCTAGTACTGAAATACTGGTTTTTAAATTACCATTATCAAGTTCATTTTGTGCTTTAGTGTGAAGTTCAACTTCAGATACATTATCAATGTCAGATCTAATCGATGAAGTACAGCCAATTAACATGCCACTTAAAGCAATCGCTAATAAAGAGTGTAAACGTAATTTCATTCAGTTCCCAATCCAAATATAATTAAACATTAAAAACTATGATTGATATATAATACTCTAAAACATAACAGCTTAAAATAGATAAATTACACATGTATAAGTTAAAATTATCAACCGAAATTGAACAAACCCAATTAGGGATGCGCTTAGATCAAGCTTTATCAGCGCTTTTTCCTGATTATTCACGCTCAAGAATAAAAGATTGGATTATTAATAATAAAGTCACTGTTAATAATGTTATTGTCAACAAGCCTAAAGAAAGAGTATTAGGTGGTGAAAAAATAATAATCAATGCTGAAATCGAAGAAGAAAACTGCCACCAACCGGAAGATATAAAGCTCAACATTGTTTATGAAGACGACGATATCCTTGTTATCAATAAACCGCGTGACCTTGTTGTACATCCTGGAGCAGGCAATCCTGATGGCACAGTATTAAATGCTTTATTACATTATTATCCTGACATAGCACGCGTGCCACGAGCAGGTATTGTTCATCGACTTGATAAAGACACCACAGGCCTAATGGTTGTTGCTAAAACCATTAACGCTCAGACACATTTAGTTGATGCGCTTCAACATCGTGAAATCACACGTGAATATGAAGCTGTTGCTATGGGCATTATCACTGCCGGAGGCACGGTTGATCAACCTATTACCCGTCATCCAACCAAACGCACTCATATGGCAGTATTTCCAACAGGAAAACCTGCTGTAACACATTACAGAGTGATGGAAAGGTACCGTCTACACACTCGCTTGCGCTTGCGCTTAGAAACTGGCCGAACACATCAAATTCGTGTACATATGGCGCATATTGCCCACCCCTTAATTGGCGATCCTCTTTATGGCGGGCGCCCAAGACCCCCTAAAGGTGCGAGCGAATCGTTTATTCAAACTTTGCGAGATTTTGATCGTCAAGCATTGCATGCTGCCATGTTACGTTTATATCACCCTATTACAGGTGAACTTATGCAATGGAATGCACCAATACCGCAAGATATGCAAACGTTAATTCAAGCCTTGCAAGAAGATACCGAACAACACAAAGACGAACTAGATTGGTAACCAACATGATAAAATCGATTTACCCATATTGGACAGCCCCAAAAAATGTCCATGCTTTGACTACAACACGAATAGGTGGTGTTAGCATGGCACCATTTACAAGCTTAAATATGGGAAGTCGAGTAGGCGATAATTTACCCCATGTAGCCCAAAACCGCCGGTGTGTTATACAGGTGGAACAAATACCTAGCGAGCCCTATTGGCTAACACAAACCCATAGCATTATAGCGCTAGACATATCGAAAATTCCCTTACAAATGGCAACAGGTAACATTCCTAACCAAACGGTAGAAGCCGACGCATCTTATACTCATCAAGCAAAACAAGTTAGCGTTGTACTGACTGCTGATTGTATGCCAGTTTTATTTTGTTCAACTAAAGGGGATGAAGTTGCAGCTGCGCATGCAGGGTGGCGTGGATTATGTAACGGAATACTGGAAGAAACCGTCAAAAAATTTGCCTCACCACCCATAAATATCATTGCTTGGCTTGGACCAGCAATCAGTGCCAAAAAATTCGAAGTTGGTATTGAGGTCAAGAAGCAATTTGAAAAAATTGACTACAACGCACAAACTGCTTTTAAATTAATTAACCCTGCAGAACAAAAATACCTAGCCGATCTTTACTTAATTGCTAAACAACGCTTACAAGCAATGGGAGTAACTAAGATTTTTGGCGGTGATTTTTGTACTTATACTGAGCAAGACACGTTTTTTTCGTACCGCCGGGAAAGTAATACCGGTAGGATGGCGTCAATGATTTGGTTCGAATAAAAATTAATTTTGTTAATCTTGCGTGTTAAGTTTTGCCAATATTTTTTGTTTTTTTAAAGTATTGATTTTTTTTTATTCTATATTGGCAAATTTATGGCTTTGTACACTAAGTAACCATTTGTTATCCAAGCGATCTTTGTTGATTTTGCCCAATAGTTCAATGGTTTCAAACATATTAAACACGCCATCTTTTTCACAGGGTGAAAGGTAATAGCGTTTAGCTTGAATTTGGCTTTCGATATATAGGCAAAAATCGATAAAATCGGAGTGATTTTCGGCAACAATGCGAACCTCGTTGGCGGTGGATTGAGCTATTTTTTTGTAGCGTGACTGATAGCAAAATTTTGGACTAAGTGCAATGTAATCAATTAACGGATCTATCTTACCAAGGCCGTTGCTTTCAATGGCAATGAAATAGCCGGCTTTTTTTAATGGCAATAGTAATTTGGGTAACGCTTTGACCATCGTGGGCTCGCCACCTGTGATGATAACGTTTTTGCTGTTATATTCGCTTACTTTGGCAAGCAGTGCGTCTAATGTAAAATGGGTAAACTGACGAAAATTTGTATCGCACCAAGTGCACTTCAAATTACACCCAGAAAAACGGATAAAAACGGCAGGCATACCTGTATTATAACCTTCACCCTGCAAGGATTCGAAGATTTCAACAATACGAAATTCGACCATATTAACTCCGACGGTATTCGCAATATGAGGTGGGCGTTTCCCATAATTTGATCATCGAAACAGGCAAGTATTGCGACAGACGATCGTAAATAAACTGGCTCATCCCCTCGGCTGTTGTTCGGCAGGGAAAGGCAAAGATTTTTCGATCCATCTCTTGCAATAACGACGCAATACGGCACTCATTAGGGTTATTTTGATTGTAAAGGTAAGCATGATCGAGTGGATCGGCAATATGCTGTTTAACGATTTGCTTTAAATTGGCATAATCCATGACCATATCTTGGCTTGAACCGCTATCAATAAGAACACCGCTGACTTCGACTAATAAACGGTAAGTATGACCGTGCAGATTGTGACATTGCTTATTATGCCCATCTAACATATGACAAGCATCAAATTGAAATTCTTTGGCTATTTTGAACATGTTGTATTCCTAGTTTTTTTACGTGGGATGGGTTACGAACCACGGTTAGTAAGCTAACAAAATAAAAGGCGGCTACTATAATCGATAAACAGCAATTTGTCATCTTTGATATGTTATTGAGTGTGATATTGGTTGGTAGTGGTTTGGTATTATGCTTCTTTATTTTGGCTTTTTTAAAGCTTAAACTAATAAAGATCGTGCTGTACAAAATTTGTAAAAATATTCTTAACTTGCTCTTGAAAATTATTCTTCCACACTCATTTAATGATCAATGCAATGGTTTACATGAATTAAACATGCAAACCAAATCTATTGCTCAGGAGATAAACTATGAGGTTAGATAAACTTACCAACAAATTTCAACAAGCTTTAGCTGATGCGCAATCGCTAGCATTAGGTAAAGACAATCAATATATCGAGCCGGTGCATGTTCTATTAGCTATGCTCAACCAAGAAGGCAACAGCGTTGCACCATTATTGAATACAGCGGGTGCTAATGTTGCTGTTTTGCAGCAAGAATTAGCTCAAGCTATTGACCGATTACCCCAAGTTCAAGGTGTGGGTGGAGATGTTATTCCATCGCAAGAGTTTGTTCGAGTATTAAATCTTTGCGATAAATTATCCCAAAAGAACGGTGATAGCTATATTTCATCAGAACTCTTTATATTAGCCGCTTTAGAAGATAAGGGCAGTTTAAGTGATCTTCTTAAAAGATCAGGTGTTAATAAAGATAAATTTAGCCAAGCAGTCAATCAAGTAAGAGGTAACGATAACGTGAGCGATCCTAATGCAGAAGATCAACGCGGTGCACTTAAAAAATACACCATTGATTTAACTCAGCGTGCAGAGCAAGGTAAGTTAGATCCAGTTATTGGTCGTGATGAAGAAATTCGCCGTACCATTCAAGTATTACAACGTCGTACCAAAAACAACCCAGTACTTATTGGTGAACCAGGTGTAGGTAAAACTGCCATCGTTGAAGGACTAGCACAACGTATTGTCAACCGCGAAGTGCCAGAGGGATTACGTAATAAACGTGTATTATCATTAGATATGGGCGCATTAATTGCGGGCGCAAAATACCGTGGTGAATTTGAAGAACGCTTAAAAGCGGTGCTTAAAGACTTAGCTAAAGAAGAAGGCCGCATTATCTTATTTATTGACGAAATTCACACCATGGTCGGTGCAGGTAAAAGCGACGGAGCAATGGATGCTGGCAATATGTTAAAACCGGCGTTGGCACGCGGTGAATTACATTGCGTTGGGGCAACCACACTTGACGAATATCGTCAATATATTGAAAAAGATCCGGCATTAGAGCGTCGTTTCCAAAAAGTCTATGTTGCCGAACCAACAGTTGAAGATACTATTGCTATTTTGCGTGGTTTAAAAGAACGTTATGAACTGCATCACCATGTGCAAATAACCGATCCGGCAATCGTAGCTGCAGCTACATTATCGCATCGTTATATTTCTGATCGCATGTTACCTGACAAAGCGATTGATTTAATTGACGAAGCCGCATCAAGTATTCGTATGCAAATGGATTCAAAACCAGAATCTTTAGATCGACTTGAAAGGCGCATAATTCAACTTAAACTTGAACAACAAGCGCTTAAAAAAGAATCTGATGAAGCGAGTAAAAAGCGACTAGAAATGCTAAACGATGAACTTTCTGAAAAAGAAAAGGAATATGCTTCACTAGAAGAAGAGTGGAAGTCTGAAAAGGCAGCTGTTTCGGGTACTCAAAACATCAAAGCAGAACTAGAAAAGGCACGTACTGAAATAGAGCAAGCTCGTCGAGCTGGCGATTTGAACAAAATGTCAGAATTACAATATGGCAAAATTCCAGAACTTGAAAAGAAACTTGCTTCAGCAACGCAATTAGAAGGCAAAACCATGAAGTTATTGCGTAACAAAGTGACCGATAATGAAATTGCAGAAGTATTATCTAAAGCGACAGGTATTCCAGTTTCTAGAATGCTTGAGAGCGAAAAAGATAAACTATTGCACATGGAAGATGCCTTACATAAACGTGTAATTGGTCAAAATGAAGCAGTATTAGCGGTTGCAAATGCGATTCGACGTAGCCGAGCAGGGCTTTCAGATCCAAATAAACCGATTGGATCATTCCTATTCTTAGGACCAACTGGTGTCGGTAAAACCGAGCTTTGCAAATCACTGGCTAACTTTATGTTTGACAGCGAAGATGCTATGGTGCGTATAGACATGTCCGAGTTTATGGAAAAACACTCCGTTGCTCGATTAATCGGTGCGCCTCCAGGTTATGTTGGGTATGAAGAAGGGGGTTATTTAACCGAAGCAGTTAGACGACGACCATACTCAGTAATTTTACTTGATGAAGTTGAAAAAGCACACCCAGATGTCTTTAATATCTTACTGCAAGTATTGGATGATGGGCGCTTAACAGATGGTCAAGGTCGCACAGTTGATTTTCGTAACACTGTCATAATTATGACATCAAACTTAGGTTCTGACCTAATTCAAGGTCAAGTTGAACTAAGTTATGATGAAATGAAATCTCTAGTGATGACAGTTGTAACCAAACACTTTAGACCAGAATTTATCAATCGTATTGACGAAACAGTGGTATTCCACCCATTAGGTAAAGAAAACATCAAAGCGATTGCAAAAATTCAGTTAGCATACGTTGAAAAACGTTTAGAAGAACGTGGTTATCAATTGGATATTTCGGATGCGGCACTTGAACAATTAGCTAAAGTTGGCTTTGACCCAATTTATGGCGCAAGACCGTTAAAACGAGCTATCCAACAAGAGATCGAAAATCCATTGGCGCAACAAATATTGTCAGGAAAATTAGTCCCGGGTAAAGCCATTCATCTGGATTTAGTTGGCGACAATATCGAAGCGAAACAGTAATTAGATATCACAAATTACAACCGACCTTGTGGTCGGTTTTTTTATATTAGTAAACTAAGTTTTTTAATTATCGAATCATATTTTAAAAAACAGTAATCTAATTAATATGGATTTATATATGCATTAAACTATCTCTTGATAAGTTTAATCAATTATATTTTAGGTTATTATTTGTACAATATATTGATTATAAATATTTTGTGTATTAAGAACTCACATGAGCTGTTATTTTTTATTTGTGATTATCAAAAACAAAACTTACAATACCTTGTGGTTATATAAGTTAGGTTAAGTAAAATGTCTATTGCTGTAGTTGAAGTTAATCGCCAAGCAATCCTTCATAATATTGAATACTTTAGGAAAATAGCTCCTGGTACTGAGCTTATCGCTATTATAAAAGCTAATGCTTATTCCCATGGAATCCAAAGTGTTGCTCAATTATTGCACGATAAAGTCGATAGTTTTGGAGTTGCGAGAATTGCTGAGGCGCAAATTTTACGTAAAATGAAAATTACTACGCCCATTATTACGTTAGAAGGTTTTTTTCCTCATGATAATGTTTGGGATATAATTGATTTCAATGTTCAGCCTACCATTCATAGCGAATGGCAGATAGATATTTTAAATAAATTGGCTGTTCAAAATCAAATTACTGTTTGGTTTAAGTTAGATATAGGAATGCACCGTTTAGGTTTTAATCTTGAACAAGCAAAAAAAGCGTTTTATCGCCTAGCTAGTTGTCCGGCAGTCCGTAAACCAATTAACATTCTCAGCCATTTCAGCTCTGCAGACGAGCTTACTTCAGATAAAACATTGCAACAGATTAAATTGTTTGATGAATTTATTACTTCCATTGAAAATAGGTCACTAATTGGTAAATCTTCTATTGCTGCATCGGGCGGGATCATAGCTTGGCCAATGTCACATCGAGATGCTATTCGTCCTGGTATTGCATTATATGGTGTTTCACCGTTTGATAAACCGATTTACGAATTAAAACCAGCTATGACGTTTAAATCTGAACTAATTGCTGTGCGTGAACACAAAAAGGGTGAATCGGTCGGTTATGGACAGATTTGGACAAGCAAACAAGATACAAAATTAGGTGTGGTTGCAATGGGGTATGGTGATGGCTATCCTCGAAATATTCCAGCTAATACACCTGTTTTAATTAATGAACGTCGTGTGCCTATTGTAGGTCGAGTTTCAATGGATATGATCGTGGTTGATTTAGGGGCTGATTGCCTAGCTATGCCGGGTGATGAAGTGATCTTTTGGGGAAAGGGATTAATGGTTGAAGAGATTGCTAAACACACAGGTATTAGTGCCTATGAGTTAATAACGCGTTTAACAGCTCGAGCAAAGATTTGTTATATAGATAAATGAGTTATGATTAAAAAGATATTTTTATACACTTTGATAACATTTACTTTTATTATTAGCAGTTTTATTGGCATAGCTTATTATTATTTATACCAATTTTCTAAAAAGCAAATTCATGTAACTGATAGTAATAAAATGTTTATTCTAAAAAAGGGAATATCATTACATCAATTAGTTGATCAGATTAAAGAAGCTAATTTAATGGATAATGCTTATTTACTTCCTTATTTATATAAATTGCACCCTGAATTAAGTTCAATTAAAGCAGGAGCTTATCAATTGCAACCGCATATGACGAATGAAGAATTTCTAAAATTATTAGTTTCCGGCAAGGAAAGTTATTTTCCTATTCAATTTGTGGAAGGAAAACGTGCTCAAGATTGGTTAAATTTATTAAAAAATGCTCCCTATGTAAGACAAACATTATCCGAAAAATCGAATGAGGAAATTGCTAAATTATTAGGTATAGAAGGTTCGATTGAAGGTTGGTTATCTCCTAATACTTACCTTTATACTGCTGATTCCTCTGATATTAGTATTTTAAAACGTGCTCACGGCGCTATGAAAAGTAATCTTAAACAAGTTTGGGAAAATCGTGATTCTGAGCTTCCTTATAAAACTCCATATGAGCTGCTTATCATTGCTTCAATTATTGAAAAAGAAACGAGTTTAAGTACGGAACGGGCTAATATTGCTTCAGTATTTGTTAATCGTTTGAAAAAAAAAATGAAGTTACAAACTGATCCAACAATTATTTATGGGTTAGGAAATAATTATACAGGTAAAATTAGGCGTATCGATTTAACCGATATTAAAAATCCTTATAATACTTATATCATTGAAGGATTGCCACCTACTCCTATCGCCATGCCGAGCCTGGCATCCTTAGAAGCAGCAGCTCATCCTGCTAAAACAAACTATTTATTTTTTGTTGCTAATGGTACAGGAGGACATACATTTACCAGTGATTATAATAGTCATAAGCGGGCTGTAACTTACTATCGTAAGTTAATTAAATATTAAAATTAAATATTAAAATTAAATATTTTCAAATGGCTAACAGAACTATTGTTATTTGTTTAGAGTATAAAAAATTAATCTTCTAAAGAAAAAGCATCAAGTTGCTTAATAAGCTTTAATAGCTCGTTGACATTTTCACCTTCTTTTAGTGCTTCTTCAAAATAAGGGTGCAAGGCAAATTTAGGTAATTTTATACCCGAATCAATTAAAATTTGCACTCTTGGTATAAATACCCATTGTAACCATTCATGAGCTTGCATTGTGTCAATCGCAAATGGTTCTTGACTTAAAAATGCATCAGCATGTGGCGGGCTTATTTGCCATAATTTTATATTCTGTAACTCTTGTTTGATCTGTTCAATTTGGTTTGTTATTGCTTGAGCTAACTTTTTTTGTGCCAACAAATTATTATAATATTGCCAATCAAAACATGGTCCTGGATCCGTTTTTCTATCTGGCGCAATGTCACTATGCCCAGTAATATTTTTAATAGGATAAGTCTGTTCAAGTAATAAAGTTACTTTAGCTAACTGAGCGTACTGAATTTCGGTAAAATTTTCGCTATCACAACCTTCTATTTCAATACCAATCGAAAAATCGTTACAATTTTCTTGCTGTTCAAACTGTGATTTTCCTGCATGCCATGCCCGTTTATCAAATGCTACAAACTGAATTATTTCGCCATCACGACGAATAAATAGATGGCAGGATACCTGTAATTGATATATTTCAGCAAAATAGGGATGTCCTGTTGGATCAAGCTTTCCTGTAAATAGTTGCTCAACATAAGGACCTCCATATTGATTAGGGGGCAAACTTATATTGTGAATTACTAATAATGTAATCGGTTTTTCATTGGGACGATTATTATAAAAAGGTGAAATGATCTGTTTTACGCCTTGTAACCAACCATTAACAATTTTTAAAGACATATTGACTCCAATACGATTTGATAGACCTACTTTTAAATTAATTTTTTATTGCGAAGTAAATCACACAAAATGAAAACAATTGAAATAAGTAAAATAATTCTGTGATTTATTTTACTTATTTCACATTAGTCTATTATTTCATTTTTCTTTTAAGCTATAAAGTCAATTATGTTAAATATTTATTTTACTTACTAAGATACTTTATGAATAACCAATCTGGATTTTCATTATTTGAACTTATGATCGCTATTATCGTTATTGCTATATTAACTGCTATTGGTTTACCAGCCTATCAAAGTTATGTTAAAAAAGCAGCAATGACTGATATGTTACAAACAATGGCATCATATAAAACAGCTGTTGAAATTTGTGCTATAGAGCAGGGGGAGTTGGCTAATTGCAATAATGGTAGTAATGGTGTACCAGCAACAAGAGCTACCAATTATGTTACTTCGATAACAGTTAATCAAGGTGAGATAACCTTGGTCGGAAAAAGCGTTTTATCAGCTTTAACAACTACACTGACTCCAGTATTAAATTCTGAACATGGGAATTTAGATTGGAATCGTAGTTGCGTAACTTCGCCTATAGATACAAGTTTAAAGAGAATTTGTGAAGATATTTTCAAATTTTGATTTGGTAGTATTTTGGAACTAGGAATAGTTAATGCAAGAAGAACAATTGATAGAGAGTATTGATAAACTGTTACTTGAAGCATTAAGCAAACGTGCTTCAGATATTCATTTTGAACCTTATCAAAACAGCTATCGTATACGGATGCGGATTGATGGAGTCTTGCAAGAGATGCTTTCACCGCCTCTTTTTCTTGCTAAGCAAATTGTAGCTAGGTTGAAAATTATGGCTAAGTTAGATATAGCCGAACAGCGATTACCCCAAGATGGTCAATTAGTGATTGATAATTATGCAATGCGCATTGCAACCTTACCTGTAATGAACGGTGAAAAAGTTGTTTTGCGAGTAATGGACAATCATGAGACACAGCTTTCACTCTACGATTTAGGTTTAACAGAGCAAAATCTTTCTATATTTCAGCAGATTTTAGCTCAACCACAAGGGTTGGTTTTAGTTACAGGGCCTACTGGAAGTGGTAAAACAATAACGTTATATAGCGGATTGAAAATGCTAAATCAATCTTATCGTAATATATGTAGTGTTGAAGATCCTATTGAAATTCCTTTAGAAGGCATTAATCAAACAGCTGTTAATATGAAATCAGGATTAAGTTTTTCAGTTATTTTACGAGCCTTATTAAGGCAAGATCCCGATGTTATGATGATAGGCGAAATTCGTGATCGTGAAACTGCTGAAATTGCTATTCAAGCTGCACAAACAGGACATTTGGTTTTATCTACACTGCATACTAACTCAAGCATTGAAGGTGTAACACGACTAAATCAAATGGGAATTGAAAATTATCTTTTATCGTCGTGTTTAAAACTTGTTATTGCTCAACGATTAGTTCGTAAGCTTTGCCCTTATTGTAAGCTAGCAGCAAGTGAGCTTATTATGTTTGGCCAAGAACCCTCACCACATTTTATTGCAACAGGATGTTCACACTGCATTGGTGGATATCTAGGGCGCATAGGTATTTACGAATTTTTATTAGTCACTCGTGAAATTCAGAATCAGATCTTAAATAAACAAGCTATTTCACCATCGAATATGATCACTCTTAAAGAAGCAGGGCAAAAGTTAGTTATAGAAGGGGTGACATCATTGGCGGAGCTACATCGTGTATTAGGAGATTTGATATGAAAAGGCTTTATTATTGGTATGATGATGATTTTTGTCAACATAAAATTATTGCTCGTTCGAGACAAGAAGCCAAACGGCAGTTATTATTACAAGGTAAAATAGTAATCAGGCTAAACGCAAGTATATTTATTAGCACTAGTAGTTTTAAACATTCTGAACTGTTAATCATTACTAAACAGATGGCAACTATGCTCAAAGCAGGTTTGCCACTTATTGAAAGTTTAAAATTATTATCGCAAGATAATCCTAAACCACAATGGCAATATCTGCTTATTGAAATCGAGCAACAGGTAGCTAAAGGTGAAACACTATCAAAGGTGTTAGCTCTGCATCAATCAATTTTTCCAAAACTATATTGTGAAATTATTGCTACAGGTGAATTGACAGGTCAACTTGATAAGAGTTTCGAACAATTAGCATTACAACTTGAAAGGTCGATACAATTACAAAAGCGTATTAAAAGCGCCATGCGTTATCCTTTATTTTTATTGTCTGTATCTTTAATTGTTATGTTAGTTATGTTGTTATGTGTATTGCCAAGATTTGTTGATATTTATGAAAGTTTTGATGCTGATCTACCAGTGTTTACGCAATTTATTATCAATATGTCTACCTATATACAATATAATTGGTTTAAAAGCATTTGTATCTTTATTTTTACTTATGTAATTTATAAATATTATTTGAAAGCAAATTATCAAATAAAAATAGATAGTTGGATAATTAAGCTTCCAATATTAGGAAAAGTTATTCAGGTTAACCATTTAACCCAAATTTTTCAAACTGTTTCAATCACACAGTTTGCAGGAATTCCTTTATTAACTGGCTTACATGCAGCAGCTAATACAATGCACAATACTTATTATCTTAATACTGTTCATCAAATAATAGTTGAAATTGAGAAAGGGTATTCTTTCAGTTCTGTTTTAAAACAACAAACGCTGTTTCCCGATTTATGTAGCCAGTTAATCCATGTGGGAGAAGAGTCAGGTACACTGGATTTAATGCTTCAAAAATTAGCGTGTTACTATCAAGAACAGAGTCAAATATTGATCGATAATTTGTCGCAAACTTTTGAACCCTTATTTATGATAATTTTAGCAGTGATTATTGGTAGCTTAATTGTTGCAATGTATTTACCGATTTTTCAACTTGGCGATGTTATTCATTAATTATGATTATGATTGTTTTTAGTTTAGGGCTATGTTTTGGAAGTTTTATTCATGTTGCTTATTATCGTTTTTCATCAGAGCAATCACTATTCGAGTATTTCAGAGCAATTTGTTTTAATCGTTCCAGGTGCCCTTCCTGCCAACATCTATTAACGGTTTGGCAATTGATACCTGTTCTTTCTTGGCTTATTTTAAAAAGGCGATGTTATTATTGCTTTTGTAAAATTACCTATCGGTGCATTATAGTAGAAATTATAGTGGCCATTATTTTTATGGCAATTTTTTTACATAGAGGTATTGATTTTAAAAGTATTTTTCTTATGCTACTCGCTTGTTATTTCTTGCTATTGGGCATGATTGATTTTCAATATTACTTATTACCCAATTTTTTCACTCAGCCGTTAATGTGGCTAGGTGTTTTGTGTGCATTTTTTCAATTGTTCAATCATTCATTAAGTGATGCAATGATAGGTATATTGTTTGGTTACCTTTTGTTGAAAATTCCAGCAATGTTATTTTATCTTATAACCAAAAATCATGGGCTAGGGCAAGGTGATATCAAACTGTTTGCCGCATTCGGTGCTTGGGTTTCTTACCAATCTTTACCGATTTTATTGATTATTGCATCTTTATTGGGTATTGTGTATTTTCTTTTCTTACGTTACGTTCTCAATAATAAATCCCTAAAATTCATTCCTTTTGGACCTTTTTTGCTTATGTCTGGGTATTGCTTTTTCTATATTTTATAGATAGTGAATCTAGATTGCTATTTGTGATTTGTTTTTATTCGATAGGATAGCTTTCTATTTGCATATAACTAAAATTAATAATGATAGTGAAATTGGTTATTTTAGATAAAGCTTAAATCACATTATAGTAGTGATTAGTTTACTGAACCATAACCAATTAATTAAACAAGGAATTTTAAATGACGGCTATTAATGAATTAAAAAATGAGATGATCTCTTGGAGACATTACATTCATGCTCATCCTGAAACTGCATTTAAAGAAATACATACCACCCAATTTATAATTGAAAAACTGCAATCGTTTGGTATTACTGAATTATATACGGATTTTTCTCCAACGGGTGTAGTCGGTCTTATCAAGGGCAATAGAAAAGGTCGTTTTATCGCATTGCGCGCTGATATCGATGCATTAGATATTGTTGAAGAAAATTCATTTGATTATTGCTCAACAATACATGGCAAGATGCATGCGTGTGGTCATGATGGGCATACAGCAATATTATTGGGTGTAGCTAAATACCTTAATTTGTTTCGTGATTTTTCTGGTACCGTTGCAGTTATTTTTCAACCAGCTGAAGAAAACGAAGGAGGGGCAAGAGTTATGGTTGAAAATGGTCTATTTGAACGTTTTCCTATTGAAGCTATATATGGTTTGCATAACCAACCAAATATGGCGTTAAACCATTTTTATATCAATCATGGTGCAATAATGGCATCTTTTGATGTTTTCGAAATCAAAATTACAGGTACAGGTTCACATGCTGCCGCTCCCCATTTAGGTAAGGATTCTATTTTAATAGCAACACACATTGTTAGCACTTTACAAAGTATTGTAAGCCGTAATACCGATCCGTTGAGTGCCCTAGTAGTTAGTGTTACTCAAGTTCATAGCGGTGATACCTGGAATGTGTTACCTCAAAAAGCAGTTATCCGCGGAACGGTTCGTGCCTTTAGTCCTCAATTACAAGATATGGCAGAAAGTAGAATTAAAGAAATAGCAATAGGTATTGCTACTATATTTGAAGCTAAAGCTGAAGTTAATTACCAAAGGCGTTATCCTGTAACAATTAATCATTCAAATCAAGCAGATATTGCCATTAGAGCTGCTACTCATATAGTTGGAACTAATAAAGTTGTGATAGATACTAAACCATCCATGGGAGCTGAAGACTTTGCATTTATGTTGCAAAAAATACCCGGTGTTTATGTATGGTTAGGTGCGGGTAATGGCGCTAACTTACACCATCCTACTTATAATTTTAATGATGAAATATTAATAACAGGTGCCAAATATTTTATTGAAATTGTTAAACAGGAGTTAAGTTAATAAGTGTTTTAATGAGTAGAAAATTATAGAACAGAAAAATTTATGCTCATTAAAAACCGATCTAATAAGTAGTGAGAATTGATAATTAATATTTAACAATCATAGCTCAATTCTCATCTATTTTAATAATTAGTCGACAAAATAAATCTTTTATTAATTTATGTTCAGTACATTCTTATATAATTCAATATAGGATATCGTTGATAATCAATAAATTTTTATATTTTTAAATAATCAATAAAAAGATCTATCATCAATTGAATGTCAGGCGGCTGTCTGTATGTCCTTTTATTCTAAATTGTGTATTAAGATCGATGCCATTAGGCAATACTATTTGAACATAAATATCATTATCTTTGTTTAATTTGAGTGCTGCTAAAATTTGCCCACTTTCTCGCCAATGATCATTAATTTGATATTCAATCGTGTCACCTATAATTGGTAAGGCCTCACTCTTGCCCGATAATAAATAGAGCCCTCGTTTGTTGGCACCGCGAAATTCTGCTCTAGCAACCATTTCTTGCCCACAATAACAGCCTTTATCAAAGCTAATAGCATCAAAGTATTGTAAGTTAGAGGCTTGTGGTAATAAACTTTCTATATTGGCGATGTCAATAACAGCATAACCTGCTTCTAAGTCAAGTTGTAACCATTTATTACATGGTAATAAATCATCTACTATAGGCTCTGGAGTTATCATAATAATGCGAGTTTCTGGTAATGGTAACTTGATATAAGTGATATTATTGTTTGTAATACAGTTTTTATCTTTTAATAGCGAAATAACCTTGCTAGGTATCGCATTTGAAACTAATCCAACCATATTTAAATCTTGAACAGATTCAATAGTAATTTTAGAAAAAATAGCATACTTTTTTAATTCTTCAATTTGCTTTTCAGCAACACTTTTACGAACAATGTAATATATGTCTAATCCTCGCTTAAAGATTAATAAATTACTCCACATTCTACCTTTAGCGTCACAATGAGCAGCAAATATTGCTGATTGTTCAGAAAGTTTGTTAATATCATTAGTAATTTGACCTTGTAAATATTTTTGACTGTCGTCGCCAGAAACTTTAACTAGTTGCCAATCTGCAAGAGAGATTGAATTGCAAAAATAATTGCTCATGATAGTACCTTATTGGAAATAAATGATTCTAGTACCTAGTGGCTAGATTAATTACTTTACAAAGTTTATATAAGAAATTAAAAACAGACAATAAAATCAATCAATAATATTATAGTAAAATTGGTAGGTTGCGGATTTATCAGTGATATCTTAAAAAAATAAATTATTTAATGTTAGAGAAAACTAATTGTCTTAGTTTATTGACTTTATTGATTTTGTATATGAGTTGATGCAAAATGAATCACTTAATGATAAATAAAGTTATATTGGAGGCAAAATCCATGGCAAAACTATCTGGCGCAGAAATGGTTATCCAATCTTTGATAGATCAAGGAGTAAAACAGATATTTGGTTATCCCGGTGGCAGCGTACTCGATATCTATGATGCTATTCATACTCTTGGTGGAATTGAACATATTTTAGTCCGCCATGAACAAGCTGCAGTACATATGGCCGATGGTTATGCCAGAGCAACGGGTGATGTAGGCGTGGTTTTAGTTACATCAGGCCCAGGTGCAACTAACACCATTACGGGGATTGCAACAGCTTATATGGATTCGGTACCGTTAGTAATATTATCTGGGCAAGTTGCTAGTAATTTAATTGGTAATGATGCATTTCAGGAGTGTGATATGGTTGGTATTTCACGTCCAATTGTAAAACACAGTTTTTTAATCAAAGATAGCAAAGATATTCCTGAGACTATCAAAAAAGCGTTTTATATTGCCTCTACAGGTCGGCCTGGTCCTGTTGTTATTGATTTACCTAAAGACATTGTTAATCCTGCCAACAAATATAATTATCATTATCCAAAATCTATTGCTATGCGCTCTTACAACCCAACCATACATGGACATAAAGGGCAAATAAAAAAAGCGCTGACCATTTTATTAACTGCTAAAAAGCCTGTTTTGTGTATCGGTGGTGGAGTAATTGCGGCAAATGCCAGTGATGCAATTAAAACGTTTGCTGAAAAATTAAATTTGCCAGTGACTTCAACATTAATGGGGATTAGTGCCTTTCCAGGTACTAATAAACATTATCTTGGTATGGTTGGTATGCATGGTGTTTATGAAGCCAATATGGCTATGCATAATGCTGATGTTATTTTAGCTATAGGGGCAAGATTTGATGATAGAACAACAAATAATGTTGAAAAATATTGCCCAAAAGCTAATATTATTCATATTGATATCGACCCAACGTCAATATCAAAAACGATTATGGCAAGTATCCCTGTTGTGGGTGATGCTAAAATGGTGGTTGAAACAATGTTATTTCAAATTGATGAGCTAAATGTAGAGCGTGATTTAGATGCATTAGTTGATTGGTGGAAGCAAATAGAACATTGGCGATCTCGTCATTGTCTTGTATATAATCACGAAGGTGATCGTATTAAGCCGCAAGAAGCAATTGAAATTTTATATAAATTGACAAAAGGTGATGCTTTTATCACTACCGATGTTGGTCAGCATCAGATGTTTACTGCACTTTACTATCCTTTTGATAAACCCCGTCAATTTATTACTTCCGGAGGGCTTGGTACCATGGGTTTTGGTTTACCGGCGGCTCTTGGTGTTAAATTAGCTTTTCCTAAAAAGTGTGTAGTATGTGTGACTGGTGACGGTAGTATTCAAATGAATATTCAAGAGCTTTCAACTGCATTGCAATATGATTTGCCTGTTATTGTTTTAAATCTTAATAATCGATTTTTAGGAATGGTAAAACAGTGGCAAGATATGATTTATGCTGGTCGTCACTCCTGTTCCTATATGGAATCATTGCCTGATTTTGCTAAAATTGCAGAAGCTTATGGTCATGTAGGTATGGTTATTGCTAAGCGTGAGGAGCTCGAATTAAAACTTAAACACGCATTGGCAATTAAAGATCGATTAGTTTTTGTTGATGTTATGACCGATGCTACCGAACATGTTTACCCTATGCAAGTTCGAGGTGGAGCAATGAATGAAATGTGGCTTAGTAAAACGGAGAGAACTTAATGCGATATATTTTATCAATTCTTACAGAAAATGAACCAGGTGCATTATCTAGAATTATTGGTTTGTTCTCGCAACGTGGTTTTAATATTGAAACAATTACAACAGCACAGACAGAAGATCCTACCATGCACCGCATGACAATACAAACTAGTGGTGATGAACACGTCCTTGAGCAGATCCAAAAGCAGCTACATAAACTAGTTAATGTTTACCGAGTGCATGATTTAACCGAAGGACCACATGTTGAGCGTGAAATAATGCTTGTTAAAGTTGCAGCGAAAGGAGCTGATGCTCGTGATGAAGTTAAACGTTGCGCTGATATTTTTAGAGGATCAATTGTGGATGTAACGGCAACACATTACATCGTACAATTATCGGGGACTAGCGAAAAACTAGACTCATTTTTAGCCTCAATTCGTGAAACGTGCAATATAGTTGAAATTGTTCGTTCTGGCATTATCGGTTTATCGCGCAGTTAGAAAACAGTAAATCCTTAATTTTCGTGGTTAAGAAATTAAGATTCAATTTTTTCAGTTAGTTATTATACAATAGGGTTTATAAGGAATAAGTTACAATGCAGATGTTGGTGGTCGTCTTAATTCAATTTATTGTTTCATTTATTTTTTATCCAATAAAAAAATATAGAAGCACTAAGTATAAAAAAAAGCTAATGGCAGGTAGTTCGGTTAACAACTTCAAACCTATTAGAATAGTGACTAAAGACGAAATAAATAGTGTAGAAACATATTTAACGATGACTAGTCAGAAATCTTCAGGGGTAAAAAAGTTATCATTAGTTTCTAAAGATGTGATGTTAATATCCGGTAATTGTTTAAAACAAAATGAATTTTCACATCCCGAAGACACTTTTTCCTATAAAATCGATAATATTGATGTTATATTTCCTTTTAAAATGGACCGTTACCTTAGTGATTTTAACGAAGTTGAAATTGTGCTTACCCAAAATTACGCTATCGCCGTTAAGTTAAATGGTCATAAAATAGATTCAGCATTTAAAGCTATCTATTTGGCAGAACAAAAATATGATAAACAAAGTTCAATGTATTGGTTGAGCAGCACTTCAAAATATCCAGAAGGTGAAAACTTAGATGAAAATATTAAACACACTGTAAGTCCAAATCCTAAACTGAGTAAAAAATTTGGTTACGAAATTTTATCAGTTCGAAAAGAAACACTTCAAGAATCAGCTTGCCGTAATAAATCAAATAAAGGGATAGTCACGGTATTTTTTGGTATTTTTGCAATCAGCTATTTTAATGGTTTTTGGCAAACAAAAGAATTGCACGATCTGTTTTGGTTTGGGGTGAATTTTCTGGCTGCTATTTATTTTTATTACCGTAAACCAAAATCTAAAACAAAAGTGCAATTTATTAATCAAATAAGAGGAAAAATAAATCATAAAATTGCCAAATCACAAAAGATTATAGTTGGCCGTAATTTAGAGTTAAGCTATCCTAAAAATTGGCAATCATTTATTCCTGAAAGTAGTGTTTTTAATATTGAAATGGATGTTGATATAAACAATAAAAAAATTGTTCGCTATGGTTATGCTATGTCGGTTGGTAAAGAGGTTGAACAGTTTGGTCCACCAAGATTTTGGGGGCGTAATTTATGGTTTTTTTTGATAGGAACGTTCTTTATTTATGTTGTCTATACTCAAACACATGTGAGTGATAATATCTCATTTGCTTATCATCAATTTAATCATGATTCACAACGTTGGTTTTTTGATGATGCATCAAAATTGTTAGATAGCAATATCAAGCCTGGTGATTTATTGTATTTAAACTTGAACGGGGAGTCATGGTCATGTGATAGGCCTGTTAAAGATGATGCTGATATATGCAAAAAAGCATTAATTCACAGTCTAACAACAGGTACATCTTTTCATTTGGCAATATCTAATGGATATTTTCATCAGACCGATGGCAAAGATGAAGCAAATTTACAATCGAGTAAGGCTGTAGATGCAAAAGCTGACAAAAAGTTTTATGCAGATCTTGGTCTGCTCAAAATTTCGGGATTCGTTTCAAAGGTTGATTATGACAGTAATCACACCATTGCAGCATTAACCATAAATACGCAAAGTTTATATCAAACGAATATAAGCGAAAATCTATTGCCAATGTGTTTAAGCCTACTGTTATTTGGGGTTTTAACTTCCACAACCATTTTTAACGGTTTCATGTTGTTGTTGAAACTAATTCAGAATCGACTTCGTAACAATAAAATTAAAAATTTATACGCTAATCGTATAATTTAGAATGATTTTCACGATTATTGATAATATTTAATCGTGAAAGTTGATTAGCTAAACTCGTTATAAGTTTGGCTAATATGCTTGTTGAAAACATTGGTTAAAAATAATTATTCAATTGTGAGCAAGGATGGATTCTGTTATACTATTTTCCCGTCTGATTCATCGTATATTGCATTGGTTTTTATCATTTAGCTTTAGTGCAATATTATTCTATTAAATAAATAATGGTCTGGTATTAATGGTCACGAATTATATCTTTGTTACAGGCGGTGTCGTTTCTTCTTTGGGTAAAGGCATTGCCGCAGCATCACTTGCTGCAATTTTAGAAGCCCGCAATTTAAAAGTCACCATGCTTAAACTTGATCCTTATATTAATGTTGATCCAGGTACAATGAGCCCGACTCAACATGGTGAGGTTTTCGTGACAGAAGACGGTGCCGAAACCGATCTTGATTTGGGGCATTATGAGCGTTTTATTCGCACTAAAATGACGCGAAAAAACAACTTTACTACTGGTCGCATCTATTCTGATGTGTTACGTAAAGAGCGCCGTGGAGATTATTTAGGGGCAACAGTGCAGGTTATTCCTCATATCACAAATGCAATTAAGTCGCGTGTGATTGATGGTGCTAAAGGTTTTGATGTTGCGATTGTTGAAATCGGCGGCACGGTGGGCGATATTGAGTCACTGCCATTTTTAGAAGCAATTCGCCAATTAGCCGTTGATGTGGGGCGTGAACATACGTTGTTTATGCATTTAACATTGGTTCCTTATTTAGGATCTGCTGGCGAAGTTAAAACCAAGCCGACGCAGCATTCAGTAAAAGAATTATTATCAATTGGTATTCAACCCGATGTGTTAATTTGCCGTTCTGATCGCATCATTCCTGCTAATGAGCGAGCCAAAATCGCCCTATTTTGTAATGTGCCTGAGCGTGCGGTTATTTCGCTTAAAGATGTTGATTCAATTTATAAGATTCCTGCATTATTAAAATCACAAAATTTAGATTCCTTTGTTTGTAAACGTTTCAATCTTGATTGTAAAGAAGCTGACCTTTCTGAGTGGGAGCAAGTTATTTATGAAGAAGCAAATCCAGTTGGCGAAGTGACCATTGGTATGGTGGGTAAATATATTGCCTTACCAGATGCCTATAAATCAGTTAATGAAGCGTTAAAACATGGTGGATTAAAAAATCGTTTAACGGTGCATATCCGTTATATTGATTCAGAAGATCTTGAATCACGCGGTACCGATTTACTACAAGGTTTAGATGCTATTTTAATTCCAGGTGGATTTGGTTATCGTGGTGTTGAAGGCAAAATTATGGCAGCTCGCTATGCACGGGAAAACAAAATTCCATATTTAGGTATTTGCCTTGGTTTACAAGTAGCTATGATCGAATACGCACGTAATGTTGCTGGTATTAAAGATGCCAATTCAACTGAATTCGTTAAAGATTGTGCTAATCCTATTATCGCTTTAATCACTGAATGGAGTGATGAATCAGGTAATGTGGTTCAACGTAATGAGAATAGTGATTTAGGTGGAACTATGCGCTTAGGCTCACAAATTTGTCATCTAGAACCAAACTCATTAGTATATGGTATGTATAAAAACGAATCTATTGCTGAACGCCACCGTCATCGCTATGAAGTAAATAATAATTTATTACCAGAAGTTGTTAAAGCTGGTTTGAAAGTAACAGGGCTTTCAACAGATAGAAAACTTGTTGAAATTATTGAAATTCGAGAACACCCTTGGTTTGTTGCTTGTCAGTTCCACCCGGAATTTACCTCGACACCACGAGATGGACACCCATTATTCAGTAGTTTTATAAAAGCTGCCAAAGTTTATCAAGAGCAGCAACAAAAATAGTTTTGAATTAACATTAGTAAAATATCTGTCATATAGAGGAAAATAACATGGCAAAAATCGTTAAAGTACATGGTCGTGAAGTGATCGACTCTCGTGGTAATCCAACAGTTGAAGCTGAAGTTCATTTAGAAGGTGGTTTTGTTGGTCTTGCAATTGTACCATCTGGTGCATCAACAGGTTCACGTGAGGCGTTAGAACTTCGCGATGGTGACAAATCTCGCTTTTTAGGTAAAGGTGTTCTAAAAGCTGTTGAAAATGTTAATGGTCCAATTGCAAAAGCTGTAGTAGGTAAAGATGCATTGAATCAAGCTACTATCGATCAAATTATGCTTGACTTAGACGGAACTGATTTTAAATCTAATTTAGGTGCTAACTCAATTCTTGCTGTATCTTTAGCAACGGCTAAGGCCGCAGCGGCTGCTAAAGGAGTTCCACTTTATCAACATATTGCTGACCTTAACGGCACTCCAGGTCAATACTCAATGCCATTACCAATGATGAATATCATCAATGGTGGTGAGCATGCTGATAACAACATCGACTTACAAGAATTTATGATTCAACCTGTTGGTGCTAAAACAGTACGTGAGGCAATCCGTATGGGTTCAGAAGTATTTCACAATTTAGCAAAAGTTTTACATGCTAAGGGTATGAATACTGCAGTAGGTGATGAAGGGGGATTTGCGCCTAACTTAGGGTCAAATGCGGAAGCATTAGCATGCATTAAAGAAGCAGTAGAAAAAGCAGGTTATGTTTTAGGTAAAGACATCACTTTAGCAATGGACTGTGCTGCATCTGAATTCTATAACAAAGAAACGGGCAAATATGTATTGAAAGGTGAAGGCAACAAAGAATTCACTGCTCAAGAATTTACTCATTACTTGGAAGGTTTAACTAGTGAATATCCAATCGTATCAATCGAGGACGGTTTAGATGAAAGTGATTGGGAAGGTTGGGCTTATCAAACTAAAGCATTAGGTCACAAAATCCAATTAGTAGGTGACGATCTATTTGTAACTAATACTAAAATCTTCAAACAAGGTATTGAAAAAGGTATTGCCAACTCTATCTTAGTTAAAGTAAATCAAATCGGTACATTAACTGAGTCTATCGCTGCGGTTAAAATGGCGAAAGATGCAGGTTATACAGCGGTTATTTCTCATCGTAGTGGTGAAACCGAAGATTCTACAATCGCTGATTTAGCGGTAGGTTTAGCTGCGGGGCAAATTAAAACTGGTTCAATGAGCCGTTCTGATCGTGTAGCTAAATACAATCAATTAATTCGTATTGAAGAAGCTTTAGGTTCAAAAGCACCATTTAACGGGCTAAAAGAAGTTAAAGGTCAATAATTATTTTGCAGTTTGATCTATCGTTTAATAAAAACGGTGACTTGTTCGCCGTTTTTTATTTTCATCAACTTTTTTAACAATATATAGAAATAGTTGCGCTGATTTATATTGTGTTATACTCTTTGCACCTTGTATTCATGACTTATTTTTAATATATAATTGGTATTTCTTAATTTAGTCATCGCATTAATGTTTTCAATTAACTAGCTCAATTTAAATTTTTTCCTTATGAATAATATTACGAATATGTCTAAGCCAAAAAGTAAATGGCAATTATTTAACTGGCTTTGTACAGGTAAACTACCGTTAAATGAACTGTGGCTTAAAGCGACCTATCGTTATAAGTTTTTTTTAAGAACCTTATTTTTAAAAACAATTACACTTAAATGGCTCGATAAATTAAGGAAGTATCCTTTACTTGGGTATTACTTTTCATGCCAGACTAATTTGCCATGTAAGTTACAACGTCCATATTTGTCATCTTGTCTAACGCAAAAAGAACGTTTTGCTGCATTATCTTACCATTACGATTTTTTATCGCAGCACCCAGATAGTATGACAAAAGCATTTTATAATCCAGATTCACCTTATGTGCTAGCTAATTTAATAGTAAAGAATGATGTTAATATACAAATAGCCATTCAAGCGCGAAATAAATTTGCACGAGAAGGTGAAATAAGTCTTTATTTTTTTGATAATGAAGGTGTTGATTTGGCAACATTAACCTTTTGTATCATTGAATATCAACAAAAAACGACTCTGTTTATTGCAGGCTTACAAGGTAGTGGATATGCCGATGCAAGATCGCGTGTACAAAAAGCAACTAAAAACTGTTATGGATTATTTCCTAAGCGAGTGTTGATTGAAGCTGTATCAGTTATTGTTCATTATTTCCATTTAGAGCAAATTGTAGCCGTTGGAAATCAAACTCATATTTACAATAACTGGCGTTATAACAGTCGTCAGGAACAAATCTTATCTGATTATGATAGTTTTTGGTTAAGCATTGATGGTAAAAAAAATACCAAAGGTTTATTTATTTTACCAAACAAAATAGAACGAAAATCGATAGAAGAAATTGCTAGTAAAAAGCGTTCTGAGTATCGTAATCGTTATGCTTTGCTAGATCAAATGGCAAATGATATAGAAACACAATTAGCCTCTTTAACATAATTTAATATAAAGAGTATAGTAGTATTAAAAAGGAAAAGATAAATTGTAAGTTAGGAGATAAAGCATGTATTTTGGTATCCTTATTGCTCTGATTCCAATGTGTATAGGTTATTTGTTTAAATTCAAAAGCCAGAAATGGATAGATACGATTAACCAAACATTAAGTTGGATGATTTATTTAATGTTATTTATTATGGGCGCCGAACTTGCCCATATGGATAATCTAACTACTAATTTGCAAATTATTTTATGTTATGCCTGTGTTATTTTTGTTTGCTCGTTTGGCGGTAATTTTATTTTTTTAATTATCTTTGACTATTTTTTTACTTCCAAGACCAATAGCTTAACTCAAACTTATACATCACCTTTTAAGATGATTTTTGAATCATTACGTGTTTTTATTGCATTAATTATCGGATTTATTTGTGGATTATTGCCATTATTTATTTGGCAATATGCTGAAAATATAACTCAGGTTATACTGGTTTTTTTATTATTTTTAGTCGGAATTCAATTACGCAGTAATAATATTTCAATTAAGCATATTTTAATTAATAAAATAGGGGTGATAGCGACTATCTTGGTCGTTATGAGTGTTTTTTTAGGAGGAATAATTGCATCATTTATTTTAAACTTGCCTGTTCGCGTTGGTCTTGCAATGTCATCGGGATTTGGTTGGTATTCGTTATCGGGTATTTTAATGACAGAAGCGCATGGTGCTATTATTGGGAGTGCCACATTTTTAAATGATATTCTACGTGAAGTATCTGCAATATTATTAATTCCTATATTGATTAAACGTTATAAATTGACTGCACTTGGTTTGTGTGGGGCTACTTCAATGGATTTTACTTTGCCAATGTTACAAAAAGGAGCTGGTGTTATTATTGTTCCTTCAGCAATGGTTCAGGGTTTTTTGCTAACTTTGTTAATGCCAATTTTTATGGGACTGTTTAACTATGGATAACAAAATATAATTAAAAGTAATTTATTAATAAATCGATAACTATTCCTTTATATTACAATAACATTCTGTTTTCGATTTCTAAAACAGAATCTATAATATCTTAAGCTCTAGTTTATCATTATATAAGCGCTATAAAATTGCTCTTATAATAAAATTTTTAATCACATGAACTTACCGTCATATAACCAGCCTAAAATAGCTTATATTCAAAATTGGCATAGTTATTGCTATATGATACACTGCAGTAATCTAAATAGTTTGAGTGAATTATGATTACTAGAACGATTGATTATTGTGCTATAGGTCAGCGTCTACGTGCGTACCGAATCGCAGCCTCTTTGAAGGCTGAAGATGTCGCAGAAAGTCTTAAAATTTCAAGAGCAGCAGTATATCGGTTAGAAAAAGGTGAGATCGTTAAAATTGACACTCTAGAGCGCTTAGCTTTCTTACTCGACACGTCTTTTGCTAGTTTACTTGGTATTGACACTGAGTACTATTCGAGTGGTGAAGGCTTTTTTGAACGCATGCGCCAACTAGAACAGCAATCAACTCATATTTATTCTCACTTTGATCCTTTTTCATTTTTATTAACCTCTTCTGATTATTTGCCTCATTTAGCAATGATGTTAAATGAGGCAAATAAATCCATAGATCCTCAAAAATATGCAACTACCTTGTCTATTTTAAAAGATCGTAAAGCTCAGTTCCATCAATCAGTCCCAAAAGTTATTAATTTAATCAGTTTACGTAATGTAGAACGTTTTTTACATATTGGTTTGGTAGGTAATTTAGCTATTTCGCCAGGTAAAAAATCGGAAAGAATGTTACTAGCACGTAAAGAAGTTTATCACTTAATTCAGTTAATTGAACAGCAATCCCTTTCGCCAACGATTGCTATTACACAAGAAGCAATTCCGTCAATTACTTTTCAGATTTTTTATCAAGATGAGAATCCTATTTCATTAGCAATTAGCCCGTTTCGATTAGGTGAGTTACCTAATGTTACTACTGGTATTGCTTCGATTACCTCATCTTACGATGCAATTAAACGGTATCGTCATTTATTTGATAAGCTATGTGAAAATAGTGCTAAAAATAAGCAAGCAATTGATTTATTGAAAGCGACGTTAGAAAAATTTTAAAGAAGATTAAAGAGAGCCCTTATGTTATCCTTAACATTACAACCGATAAAAAGATTTAATGGTACAATCAATTTACCTGGTTCAAAAAGTATTTCTAATCGTGCGTTATTACTATCAGCATTGAGTAAAGGTAATACACGGTTAACAAATTTACTTGATAGTGATGATGTGCGTTATATGCTTGATGCTCTTGCGACGTTAGGTGTGAAGTATCAGCTATCACACGATCGTACGATTTGTGATGTGCAAGGTGTAGGCGGTATTTTGCAATCCGACCATGCATTAGAGCTTTTTTTGGGTAATGCAGGCACAGCAATGCGTCCTTTAACTGCTACGTTATGTCTTGGAAATAATAATATTGTGTTAACGGGCGAACCTCGCATGAAAGAACGCCCAATTGGTCATTTGGTCGATGCTTTGCGTCAAGGTGGAGCTAAAATTGATTATCTTGAAAATGAAGGTTATCCACCACTACATATTCAAGGCGGCTTTACAGGTGGTGATATCAAAGTTGACGGTTCGGTCTCTAGCCAATTTTTAACAGCGTTGTTAATGGCTTCGCCATTAGCACAAAATGATACTCAAATTACTATAATTGGTGATTTGGTGTCTAAGCCTTATATTGATATCACTATTAAGATGATGGCTATGTTTGGTGTTTTGGTTACCAACCACAATTATCAAAAATTTACTGTTAAAGCTAATCAGTGTTATCAATCACCGGGAAATTATTTAGTTGAAGGCGATGCGTCTTCTGCTTCTTATTTTTTAGCAGCAGCTGCAATTAAAGGTGGTAGCGTTAAAGTAACTGGCATAGGGAAAAATAGCTTACAAGGTGATACCCAATTTGCTCATGTGCTTGAAAAAATGGGTGCTAAAATCACTTGGGCTGATGATTATATTGAATGTTCACATGGTGAATTAAATGGCATTGATATGGATATGAACCATATTCCCGATGCGGCAATGACTATTGCTACAACGGCATTGTTTGCTAAAGGTCCTACTACGATTCGTAATATTTATAATTGGCGAGTGAAAGAAACTGATCGCTTATATGCAATGGCGACAGAATTAAGAAAGGTTGGTGCAACTGTTGATGAAGGTCACGATTATATTACTATTATTCCACCAGTTAAATTAAATCATGCTAAAATCGAAACCTATAATGATCATCGTATTGCTATGTGTTTTTCGTTAGTTGCATTATCTGATACACCAGTGACGATATTAGATCCTAAATGCACAATGAAAACTTTTCCTGATTATTTTGAACAATTTAAACGATTAAGCGAACAATAAAATGAATAAAATAGTTCCCGTTGTTGCTGTTGATGGACCAAGTGGTGTTGGTAAAGGTACATTATGTCAAGCATTAGCGAATCATTTAAAATGGCACCTTTTAGATTCAGGAGCTATTTATCGCGTACTAGCATTATCTGCTCTTGAAAAAAATATTGCCCTGGATGATGAAAACCAGTTAGCTAATTTAGCATTAAATTTACCTTTGACTTTTGACAGTAATGATATTGAAGTTAAGGTTATGCTAAGTGGTGTTGATGTAACTAAACATATTCGCAACGAAGCAACAGGTGGCGCAGCTTCAAAGGTAGCTGCACTCAATAAAGTTAGAGTTGCCTTATTACAACGTCAACGTGACTTTAGGCAAGCACCTGGGCTTATTGCCGATGGTCGAGACATGGGTAGCGTGGTATTTAGCGATGCACCTGTTAAAATTTTTCTTGATGCAAGTGCACAATCACGTGCTGAAAGACGAATGAAACAGTTGCAACATAAGCAAAAACATGTTAAATTCGCCGGAATTTTGCAGGAGATAACTGAGCGTGATGAACGAGATCGTAATCGGGCTATTGCGCCACTTAAACCTGCAGTTGATGCGCTAATAATTGATACTACATCGCTTTCTATTCAAGATGTTTTTGAACAATCTATTACGTATATAAACAAAAAATTGTGTTGTAAGTCAGTTTACAGCGTGAGTAAACCAAGCTCCATCACAAGGATGAGTGGAGTATCATCAATAACCCCATAAGACATGATGTAATGTGGACGTTAAATTAATTTTAAGTATATAAATATGACTGAATCTTTTGCTCAACTCTTTGAAGAGTCTTTAAATCAACTAGACACTCGTTCTGGTAATATGATCCGTGGTACTGTCGTTGCAATCGACAAAGATGTTGTTCTAGTTGATGCTGGTTTAAAATCTGAATCCGCAATTCCAGTAGAGCAGTTTAAAAATGCCCAAGGTGAATTAGAAGTTCAAGTTGGCGATATTGTTGATGTTGTGCTTGACTCAATTGAAGATGGCTTTGGTGAAACAATTTTATCTCGTGAAAAAGCAAAACGTCATGAAGCATGGATAATACTAGAAAAAGCAGTTGAAGATGCTGCAACAGTTTTAGGTGTTATTAATGGTAAAGTTAAAGGTGGCTTTACGGTTGATCTTAATGGCGTTCGTGCGTTCCTTCCTGGTTCACTTGTTGACGTTCGTCCATTACGCGATACTTCTCATATTGAAAATAGAGAAATCGAATTAAAAGTTATTAAATTAGATCAAAAACGCAACAACGTTGTTGTTTCACGTCGTGCAGTTATCGAATCTGAAAATAGTGCAGAAAGAGAACAACTTCTAGAAAATCTACAAGAAGGTTCTGAAGTTAAAGGTATCATCAAAAATCTTACTGATTACGGTGCATTCGTTGATCTTGGTGGAGTTGATGGTTTACTTCACATTACTGACATGGCTTGGAAACGTGTTAAACACCCAAGTGAAGTGGTTGAAGTTGGTCAAGAATTACTTGTTAAAGTACTTAAATTTGACAAAGATCGTTCACGTGTATCACTTGGCTTAAAACAATTAGGCGAAGATCCATGGGTTTCAATCGCTAAACGTTATCCAGAAGGTACTAAAGTAACTGGTAAAGTAACTAACTTAACTGACTACGGTTGTTTTGTTGAAATTGAAACAGGTGTTGAAGGTTTAGTTCACGTTTCTGAAATGGATTGGACAAACAAAAACATTCACCCATCTAAAGTAGTTAGCTTAGGTGATGAAGTTGAAGTTATTGTGCTTGAAATTGATGAAGAGCGTCGTCGTATTTCTCTTGGTCTGAAACAATGTAAACCAAATCCATGGTTACAATTTGCTGAATCACACAATAAAGGTGATAAAGTTAGTGGTAAGATCAAATCAATCACTGATTTCGGTATCTTTATTGGTTTAGATGGCGGTATTGATGGTTTAGTTCATCTTTCAGACATTTCTTGGAGTATGCCAGGTGAAGAAGCTGTTAAATCATATAAAAAAGGTGATGACATTGAAGCTATTGTTCTGCAAGTTGATGCTGATCGTGAACGTATCTCTTTAGGTATTAAACAATTAGAAGATGATCCATTCAGTAGTTTTGCCTCAAACTTCAAAAAAGGTGCAATAGTTAAAGGTAAAGTACTTGCAGTTGATGCTAAAGGTGCAACTATTGAAATTGCTGATGGTATTGAAGGCTACTTAAAAGTTCAAGATATTGCACGCGAACGTATCGAAGATGCAACCACCGCACTTAAAGTTGGTGACGAAGTTGAAGCTAAGATTATGAATGTAGATCGTAAAACACGTGCAATTTCTTTATCTATACGTGCAAAAGATGAAGCTGAAGAAAAAGAAGCTCTTGCTACTGTAAATAACACTGCTAATCAAGAAGAAGCATCATTTACTAATGCGATGGCTGAAGCATTTAAAGCAGCATCAAAAACTGAGTAAAAATTATTTATTTAAAGAGTAAAGAGGGCTTGCCCTCTTTTTCTTTTGTAGTATAAAATAAAAGAATTATATGCCTGCAAATAAATTAGGAGTGACCATGAACAGATCAGATTTAGCAGAAAGAATCGTCAACTGGCGGGCGCACCTTCCTGTGCAATTAGTTGATGAAGTAGTAAGGGATATTATTGAACAGATCGCTTTAGCAATGGAAAATAATGATCGTGTTGAAATTCGAGGTTTCGGTAGTTTTAGTTTGAACTATCGAGCCCCACGTAAAGCAAGAAATCCTAGAACAGGTACTAAAGTTGTGGTTAAACAGAAGTATATCCCTCATTTTAAACCAGGTAAAGAGTTACGTGAAAGAGTAAATAACGGTGCAAAAGCATAGTTTTCAAATATTCTTCATTGAAAACCTTTGAGTAAAATCAAAGGTTTTTTAGTTTATTAAGATTAGTAAAATTAAGATATTTAAAGTAGTTGCTGCATTCTAATTTTCAAAATTATTAAACTTTTTCATTGATTAAAATCTTAACGTCAAGTTTATTTATGATTAATTTTTAAATATTTATAGGTAAGTTATATGTTTATATCAAATAAATATATAATATTGAGAGTTAGCTCGAAAATTTAAAAATAAAGACCTTATTATAAAGTATAACATGATAGGTTTGCTAAAGTTATTTCTATAAATTGTATTTGAAACAATGAGGCAAATTAATTCACTAGATTTACAAGCAATTATGTTATCTTTAGGTTGTTTACCATTAATGTTTTTGCCTTATTTACCTTCTGATACCCAGTGGTATTTGATTGCAGTAATACTGGTTATCATTTTATTAGTACTACCATCCAAATTTCAAAAGTGTTGGATTTGTGTTGTTATGTTTGGTTTAAGCTTTTTGTGGTCTACAGCTTATTCTAAGCAATATTTATTAAATATCGAGTCTCTTATTGATGAAACATTAGTTGTGAACGCTAAAGTTGAAAGTATCAATACCCGACAGTTTGTCACATTAGTTGAACCTTATTATGTAAAATTTTCCATTTTGAATAATACTTATTATCCTCTTTCCACAAATATGCCAATTTCAATTTATTGGGATATGTCAGAAATTCCAAAATCTGGCCAAATTTGGCAATTAAAATTGAAAACAAAAGTAGTACATAGCTATTTAAATGAGGGGTCATTTGATAGTCAACGTTTTGCAATTGTTAATCGAAATTTATTAACTGCTAAAATAATCCAAGCTAATTTATTAGATGGTAAAATCGATATTCGCCAAAGTATTGTAGATAATGTTTTACCTTATATTAATTTATTTACTTATCGCGGTATATTAATCGCGCTTGCTTTCGGTGATCGATCTCAACTTAATGATGATCATCGTAACATCATGATGAAAACAGGGGTTGCACATTTAATGGCAATATCAGGTATGCACATCTTGATTGTTTTCGGTATTAGTTATTTTTTAGTAAAAGTAAAAATGTTTTTAATACCCCAGCGTTTTATGCATTTTTATATACCAATTATGATAGGTTGGTTATGTGCGGTTTTTTATGCATGGCTTACAGGTTTAAATCCTCCTGCTTTACGTGCAATATTAGCATTAACAATTTGGATTTATCTGCGTTATAAGTATGAGCAAATAAGTAAATGGCAAAAGATTAATAGAATTATTGCATTATTGTTGCTTTTTGATCCATTAATGATTTTATCAGAAAGCTTCTGGTTATCGTGTTATGCCGTAATTAGCTTAATTTTTATTTATGAATGGATACCTTTATCTAAATGCATACAACATAAAAAACGCTGGTATATTATTAGATTATTGCATCTACAATTTAGTTTGACAATTTTGTTGTTACCTATTCAGTTTTTTTTATTTCAAGGTGTAAGTGCAGTTTCATTATTTACTAATCTAATTGCAATTCCTGTAATCTCTCTAATAACGTTTCCTGTTATTTTATTCGCATTAATAACTTGTTTTGTTAACTGTTCTAATCTTACATTCTGGCTTTGGTTGATTGCTGAAAAATCACTAGAATGGTTATTTTATTGTTTAAATTCCTTGAAGTTTTTATGGATAAATACGCCTTCAAACTTTTGTCTACTAAGTTTTGTCGGTATATTTGCAATTATAATTATACGTATTGGATTTTTGTACCGCTTTAATATCACTGTTCTAATTATATTAATGATATTAACCTCTCCGTTACTAAAAAAACAAGATTATTTATGGAGGATTGATATGTTAGATATAGGTCATGGTTTGGCTATTGTTATTCATAATGGTAAATCAGCAGTTTTGTATGATACTGGAGCCAATTGGCAAAAAAGTTCAGCAGCAGAACGCATTATTATTCCGTTTTTACAGCAGCATGATTTAAATGTTATAGGTATTATCATAAGTCATCAACATAATGATCACATTGGCGGATTAAAAGAGCTTCAACGAATATATCCTAATTCATGGCTAATGAGTTCTTCTACACAGCTAAATAACAATTATCAATGTTTGGCTGGTAATAGCATTATCTGGAATGAAATAACATTTAAAGTGCTTTGGCCAAATAAAATGGTTGATTATGCAGAAAATGAAGATTCATGTATTGTACAAGTAACTGATGGTAAATTTTCAATATTATTAACCGGTGATTTGGAACACAATCAGGAATATCAATTAGTATCTTTATATCATAATCAACTAGAATCAACGATATTACAAATACCTCATCATGGTAGCAATACTTCATCAAGTTATGCATTTTTAAATCATGTCAAACCCAAAAGTTCATTGGCTTCCACATCACGTTATAATCCATGGAAATTGCCTTCAAAAAAGATAGCTAAACGCTATAAAGATTTACAACTAGACTACTATACTACAGCAAGAACAGGTCAGATAATTCTATTTTTTTATAAAAATAAATGGGAATTAAAAACCATGCGAGCTCACAATAGACCGAGATGGTATCATAATTGGTTTGGTTATTTGTCAGACAATTATTAAATATAAAAGACTAGATATTAGTGTAAAGTAATTTATAGTTAAAGCGTAAACTATCAATTTTAAGAAAATCTTATTGAAAAAACGTTATCAAAAAATATTATTAATTTAAAATTAAAATTGTTTTTAATAAGTGATTCTTCGTCTAATTCATTTCATATTAACAATCATTTAAATATTTTTTGATAAAAAAGTTTGATTTTTATTTAATTGATAATAGAATGTACATTTATCAAAATATACAAAAAAAAGTGATTAAATTTAATTTTTTATAAAAAATAGAAAATAGTTATATCAAAACTAAATTATAAATAATTTTCTAGTTTAGATTAAGGATGGATAAAGTGAAGTTGAATTCTGTTAAACGATCACTAAGATTAATTTTAGTGATCCTTTTTGTAATAGTTATAGCTTTTGCATATTTTTATGAAGACGTTTTAGAGGCTATTAGTCATAACGTAATAATTAATACTGCTATCGTTTCAATGCAAATTATTGGTGTGATTTATATCTCTTTTTCTACTATCTCATTAATGATAGGTGTGACTAGTTGGAATAAATTCACAAGAATGGCATCCTCGTCATCCTCAAATGATATTGAAAACCTAGATAGATTCCCTTTTCAAGGTGCTGTAAAAAGCTTAAATGGACGAATTTCTGAACTGGTTTATGAAGGACCTGAAATAAGAAACTCAATTTTAGACAAGTTAAAAGATAGTTTTTCTCATCGAGTATCTGGAGCCGATTACTTATCAGGGTTACTTGTTGGATTAGGCTTATTAGGTACGTTTATTGGTCTTATACTTACTATGGGAAGTATAAGGGAATCAATGGATGTTGTTACCTCTGGATCTTCCGATCTTTCAGCTCTATTAGGAGGAATTGCGGCTCCTTTAGGCGGTATGTCAGCTGCGTTTACGGCATCATTTCTAGGGCTGATGGGGTCATTAATAATGGGGTTATTTGCTCATTTATTAAGTTCAACTGTTGATAACATCTACTTTTCGGTGGAGGATTGGGCTAAAACGCATGCTGATGATTTTATCGGTCAAATTCCAGGAAAAAATGGTTCTGTAAGTTCAATAGTAGGAAGAGAGGCTACAGCAGGCGTTTCTATACAGAATAATGGTCTTAATGCTGCGTTGTTAGATTTATTTAATCAGTTTCTTTCTAACCAAAAAACCTTTGAAAATAATCAATTAAAACAAATTGAAGGTACAGATAAATTAGCTGATTTTCTTGATAAACTTATTCAGAAACAAGAGCAGAGTGTGGTATCACAAAATCAATCTTTTAATTCTATGCAATCAATTTTAGGTCAGATTCAAAGTGAATTAATTGGTATTAACTCAGTATTGGGTTCTATTGAAGGTCAGCAACCAATATTGCGTAGTATTCAATTTGAATTAGAGACAGCAAATAATGCATTAAATGCAATTGATGATCACGCTGTTAAAATTTCTGAAATTCAGAACCAAACAATTAATGCTATCGATAATGTTCGCAACTCAACAGAACAAAGCCGTGTTGCTTTAATAGAAGCTATTGGGGGCATGAACGCAGATCGCTTACAGATAGTTACTTCTTTCAATGAAGTTGCTAAAACATTAGTAGAGCTACAATCTGAAATTCAAGGTGTTCGCCAACAGCTATTAACTATTGAATCTATTGCTCGTACTAAAACGAGTGATTCCGAAGCGGTTGTTAAAGCTATACGTCAACAAAATGAAGCACTGATTGAATGTGTTGGTCAAATGACATCTATAAGAGCATCTATTCAGTCTTGAGATGATATTTTATCTTAAGTTAGTTAACTCTATTTTGTGGAAATAAAGTAAAACTAAGCTGTGTTTAATCGTTATTCATTATATGGATTTTTGTTGTGAAAAGTAAAATTATCGTATTAAGTGTATTATCTTCTCTTATGATTGGCTGTGTTGTTAAACATGAACAACCTGATATGAACAAAACTTATGATGCTAATGAAAGTCTGCTATTAGCAAGCAAACAACTACCAACTGCTTTATTACATGGTATTGATATTTCATCAAGCGGTTTAAGTTTACAAGAAGCCATAGAGATTGCTCAATTCTATTCCTTACGAACTGTGTCAGCCAATTCTAAATTAACAGAAGCTGATGCACGAATTCAAGAAATTGAAGCTGGCTATTACCCAAAGGTAAACGTATTAGCGAAAACTCGTGATTACTCATTTGATCGAATGAATTCTATTTCTCGCTCAAATGATGAATACGCCCAAGCTCAAGTTTCTCTTCAATATAATTTACTTGACTTTGGGCGTACTCGTTATGGTGTAGACAGTGCAACTCAGCTTCGCGAATCAGCTAAATATATTGCTGAATATGAAGAAAATAAAGTATCTTTCAATGTGATTAAAGCTTACTTTAATATTCGCCGTTATACTCAACAAAAGAGTTATGCACAAGATTATATAAAAGAAATGTCAGATCTCGTTAAAACTATTGGTGTACGTGTAAACGGCGGTCTTTCTCCTCAATCTGAAGCAATAAGAGCTCAACTAGCGTTAACTAATGCTCAAAATGCTGCTAAATCAATTGAACTTCAGTTGAAGAAATCAACCCAAGAATTAAACACTTTGTTAGGGCGTTCTGTTCCCACTAAAAGTTTAAAATTAAAGGAGGCTTTCATTAGTAGCGAAGAGCTTCAAGAAATTTTAGAAAGTGTTTTAGTTAATAACCCTGATATTAAAGCTTCTGAATCTCAATTAAACAGTGCTCGATCAGAAGTTGAAGTTGCCAAAAGTGCGAGATACCCGACAGTTGATGCGGTAGGTTCTTATACTAAACCTTTCCAACATCCAGATGATAAAGACGGTAACTTTATAGGTGGTAAAGTTTCGCTACAAGTTAGCATGCCAATTTTAGATGGTGGAATTAATACATCTAGAATTGGTCAGGCTACTGCACGTCATACTTATAGCATGGCATCTTATAATCAACTTGTTCGTGATGTTAAAGAAATATCAAATAATTTGGTAGAAGATGCACTTAATGCTGCAGATACTTTCAGAATTCAATATAAAGCTGAACAAGATGCAAGCAAAACAAGAAAATTATATATGGATGAATTTCGTTTAGGACAGCGTAATCTAAATGATTTATTAACAGTAGAAACTGACTATTTTAGTGCTAAAGTGAGTAAATTATCTGCATTATATGATTATTATCTTTCAACATTAGGTCTATATCTTCTTGCTGATCAGTTAGAGGTTGGAATGTCTAGACTAAACTTGAATTAACAGAGAAGGTATTGTCTTATGAAATCAAATTCACATTTCTGGCCAGCATATGTAGATATGATGACAGTATTGTTACTTGTTTATCTTTTAATAACATTACTTTTTCAAATACTAATGATAATTGCTCAGCAAAATGTTGGTATTAAATTGCGTGAGCGTAATCAAGTAGCTACACAATTTTTTGTATATAATGAACCTTTTTACCGCGATGAGTTACGACTTGAATTTCTACGTAACCAAAATTATTTAACTGCTAAAAATAAAGAGGAATTGGTAAATTGGATTAAGCTTCATAAAGATCAAATTGAGGATAAAGGAGCAGTTATATTTGCTACTTCATCAGATGATGCTCAAATGGGAGTTTCTTTATCTCTACAATATGATCGTAGTTTGTCTGTATTTAGTATATTACAGATTGAAGGGGTTTCTATTCAAAAAGTTAAGATAGAAAATTCTTCAGTCAATAAGAGTGATATTGGGTTTGTCTCAATACATATACGGGAAAATAGTACTGATATAAAAACAGAACCGACTACTCAACGTCAAGGACAATCACTAAATCAATCAAGAGTAATAGGACAGTAGTGTAAATTATAAATAACCCTCATAGGAAAATTAGAGAGTAATTGGAAGGAAAATGGAAGATAAATCTTTAGACATTCTAAAAAGGATAACTAACTATATGCCTGATGGTATAGCAGGTAGAACATTAGTTGTTTTCATTTTATTTCTAATCTGGATCTCGCTATTTAAAGTTGATGTGCTTGTAAAAGGAATAGGAGTGATTAGAGTCGAGAGCCGAAACTTGACACTTCAACACCCAGAGGGGGGAGTAATTCAACAACTTTTAGTACATGAAGGGCAACAAGTCACTGAAGGTCAGTTGATTGCTATTGTCGATAATAGTTATGTAAATGAAAGCTATGCTAAAAATGAGGTTGAACGCAAAGCATTGCTTGTAAAAGTTCAGCGATTACATGCAGAACTAAGTGGTGAAAAATTTGAACCACAATTTACTGGAGAAAAATACCTAGATGAAATCATCACTAGTGAATCGAGTTTATTTGAATCGAGATCAGTCGCTTTACAAGCACAAAAACAGGTTAATAGCGCTCAAGTTGAACAGAAAAAAGCTCAAATTTTGGAGTTGGCAACCAAGATTGATGATCTTAGCAAACAAGCAGAATTAGCAAAACAAGAGGTTCAGCTTTATAAAACTATGGTGACTAAAGGTGCAGCGGCTCAAGGAAGTTTACTACAGAAAAAACTTGAATATCAACAAATTCAAACTGCCCTTAATGAAGCTAGACTTAAAATACCAAGACTAAATAGTGAGCTTTCAGAATATGAAGCAAGATATGAACAGATTCAAGCAGATTTTATATCTGATGTACAAAAACAATTAACTCAAGTTAATACTGATTTAAGTCGTGTTGATGCATTAAAAACAGCTAGTGAAGAAAGACGAGAAAACTCTAAAATTGTAAGCCCCGTTGATGGAGTTATTCAGCGCCTTTTTGTTGCTCATAAAGGTGCAGTTATTAGGCAAGGTGGAGAGGTTGTTGAAATCGCACCATCAAAAGTTCCTTTAATTGCTGAAGTGAGAGTAAGACCAGAGGATCGTGATCGCATTTGGGAAAATATGGTCGCAAAATTACATGTAAGTGCTTTTGATGTTTCATATGCTAATACCTTAGAAGGCAAAGTTTCTGTTATCAGCGCTGATGCTTTATCTGATGAAAATATAGGGCGTTATTATCTTGTAAGTATTGAAGTTCCAGCTGAAAAATATAATGTTACAATGTATCCAGGGATGAGCGTTGATGCATACCTGCTTACTGGAAAAAGAACATTACTTGAGTACTTTTTAAAACCTTTATTGTCAAATAGTTCTCTTATTTTTTCTGAACCTTAACTTATTAAATGAATGGATGTAAATAGATGTCATATAATCAATTACCAATACCAGCATCTCCGGAAATAGCCGTCGTTCCTGCAACATATGCAGATAATTATATACCTGTTAACTACAAAGATGTTGAGTTATTAATTAATGGTACTGACCTAATTGTTCAGTCTGGTGATAAAAAATTAGTATTACCTTTAGCTGCTAAATTTGCATCGTTAGATCAAAATATTTTTACGTTCAAGTTTAAAGATGGTGTAACTATAAATTCAGATGAAATAATATCAAAAGCCAGTTTTATCAATACTGTCCCTAAATTTACTGAAAATAATGAATCTCCTATTGATACAAAATCTGAGTTAAAAGGGCAAGATGATATAGAAGTAGTAGAGTCACTAGCAAATGAAGTTGTTGAATTTATCGAAATTGAAAATATTGAAAGTAAATTACAACAACAGGAAGATAGTACTGAAGAACTTGAAAAAATGATATCTAAAAAATCATCTCCATCATTTAAAGAAATTGACATAAATGTATCAGAGAATATCTCTTTAGTTTCAGCATCGGATACAGCTGAATCATTACCAGAAAAATTTATTGCAGAAGCGCCGCTTATGATTGAGAACAATCAAGGCCATGATGATAATATTGATAAAAAACCTGATGCAGTCGAAATTCCGGCAATTAAGCTATTCCAGATTAAATCTGTTGTTGATCAAACAACAAAAACTTGGATGAGTGGAACTGGCAATGATGAAGCAGCATCTTCTGATAATTTTGCATTACAATATAAAAAGGTTCATATTGATCTATCGGAGGAAACGGAAGATTGGTCAATTTATGTAAATAATACTGATATGATTCCTATCGGGAAAATCGGTCGCATTATTGAAGTCGATGGGGCTAGAATTGTTACTTCTGTAACAGGTGAACTTAGTAATATGACAATAATTACAGGTGATTCTGTTCTAGGTAAACAGTACGGTTTAAAATCAAATCAATTTCTAATTTTATATCCTGAAGGAGTAAATTTTACCTTCAACCTTTCATTCAGCTATGTTGATAATGATGGGCAAAATATAACAGAAGAAGCAAATTTCGATGTTTCCAATAATCCTAGTGTTATCGTTGATAGTAAAGGACATTTTCAACTAGCTTCATCTAAAAACCATGTTGATATTACTGCAGGTAGTGGAGACGATACCATCTTTGCTGGTTACCAGAATGGGCATTATGATGGAGGTGAGGGAACAAATACAGTAAATTATAGTCAACTAAAAGAATCATTAATTATTGATTTGAATAAAGGTAAAAGTACTTCAAAAAATACCCATCATACCTTAGAAAATATTCAAAATGTGGTTGGTAGTAATAATGGTGATACTTTAATTGGACATTTAACAAATAGTAATAAATTAGTTGGTGGTGATGGCAACGATGTAATTATTAGTAACGGTGGAAACAATATTGTTGATGGTGGAAAAGGTGAAAATACCATCAATTATGAAGCTGCGGCGAGTGGAGTTTCGGTTGATTTATCTAAAGGCATCGCACTTAATAATGGAAATGGTGGTTCAGATTCTTTGTCTAATGTACAAAATATTATAGGAAGTTTATTTAACGATGTACTGATTGGCGATGATCAAGATAATAAGATAAATGGCGGCAAAGGTGATGATATTTTATCAGGAATGGGGGGGGACAATATTCTTGATGGCGGTGAAGGAAATAATACTGCCAGTTATGCTGACGCAAAGTCAGGAATAAACGTTGACTTAAGAAATTCTGATAAACAAGTTATTGAAAATGGTTTTGGTGGTAAAGACACACTTATCAATATTCAAAATATTCTTGGAAGTAGCCATAATGATATTTTCCATACAGGTGTAGGGACAACTATAATTGATGGTGGTGCAGGAGATGACATTTTCCATATTTCCGGCAATGATGCAAGTATTACATTTTTAAGTGGTAATAGTGGTAATAATATTTATTTTGCTGGTGTGGGATTTAATAATTATTTAGGTGGAATAGGAAACGATACCGTTAATTATTCATCGGCAATTACTGGAGTAATTTTGGATTTTGATCAGGGAGTTGCATTTGAAAATGGTTTTTATGGTATTGATATTTTAAAAAATATTAATAAGGTAGTTGGTTCTAATCATGACGATTATTTTATTTTAGGTAATGGTGATCATTCTATAGATGGTGGTTTAGGAAACAATACTTTTATTGCTGGTTATGGTAATAACGTAATTAATGGTGGAAGTAACGGTGCGGGTTTTACTAATACTGTTAATTATAGTAATGCAATTACTGGTTTAGATATAAATTTGCTAACCGGTAACGTAACGAATAATGGTTTTGGTGGTAAGGACACGTTAACTAATATTCAAAAAATTATTGCATCCGACTATGATGATGTTATTCACGGTGGTATAGACAATGTCACTATCGATGGCGGAGCAGGTGATAATACATTAAGTTATGATAATTTAACTAATGGTGTGAAAGTTAATATCGGTACTGGTGAAGTTAGTAAAAATTCAGGTGTAGATAGCTTCTTAAATTTTAACAATTTTGTTGGCTCAAGTGGTAATGATACTTTTTTTGCATCAACTGGTTTTCAAAAAATAGATGGTGGTGCCGGTCATGATACCATTGATTACAGTAACATTTCAGGAAAAGTTTTAGCATCTCTTAATAAAAAAGAGATTGATTATTGGAATAAAGATACACTATATCAACATAAAATAAATAATATTGATGAAGTGAGATTTTCAAATATTAACGGCAATGTAGGTTACACTAAAACAACTGGAGTAACCAAGTTTGTTGGAGGGGCTTCAAACGACACTTTCTATATTATGGGGGGAAGTAATTACATAATTGGTGGGGGTGGTTCCGATCTCATATCTTATATGGAATCAAAAACAGGTCAAGGTCTAGTAATTTCGCTTGATGAAACAGGGACGGGTATGGCAACACAAAATAGCTATGGTGGTGTTGATACAATCGAGAATATCAACAGAATTATAGGGACTAATTATGATGATTACATCAAAGCGAGTGGAAAAATTGAAACGTTATCTGGCAATGATACAATCGACGGTATAGGTAATGCGATAGTTGATTATTATCATGCGGAATTTGTTGATATCAATTTAACAACTGGGACAGCTATCAAAAAAGGTAATAGAGCAAAAGGAATCGATACGCTGATTAACATTAATAATGTTACAGCTAGTTCAAATCATAGCGTTATTCGTGGTAACGCAAATGATAATATCATAACAGGACGTTTTGGAAATGATATGTTTTATGGTAGCGAGGGTAACGACAAATATGACGGTAGTAATGGCAATGACACTTTAAATTATAGTGAATTAAGTAATACGAAAGTTGAAGTGGATATTCAAGCTGGCACAGTTTTTAAAGGTAATAACGGTAGCAATGGTAAAGATACTTTTAAAAATATCGAAAATATTATTGGTACTAATGAAAACGATGTATTTAAAATATCTTCATCAAAAGACTTAAATAATTACAAAATAATTGATGGTGGATTAGGTCAAGACATAGTTAAAAAATCAGGCGAATCAAGCAACTTCTTTTTTGGATCGCATGCTCAAACTATTTTCAAAAACATTGAACGTTTTGAATTTAATGATAGTAAAACGGATAATATTTCTATTGATTTATCAACCCTTTTCAATAATATGGATCAGAACAAAGTAGAATTTGTCTTAGATAGTAATGACAATTTAGCCGTAATTAATTCTTCCTCTTGGAGTCATACAACAAGTGGTTCTACAGAAACGTGGACTGACGGCACAAATGAATTAGTAGTTAATCGCGTTTAAATAACAATAAAGTAAGAAATGAGATAAGTTTATGAGCAATACAAATACAGCATTGACACCGTCAGACTCAGCTTTTTCAGTGATCCCATTTACATTTAAAGATAATAATATTAACGCATCATGGGAAAAGGATAATATAGCTTTATCAATTAATGGTCCTGATTTAATTATTACAACAGGTGATGGGCGTAAATTAATCTTAACAATGGGGGCAGAATTAGCCTCTTTTCATGGTGGAGTTCTTTCTCTTGCATTTAATGATGGGAAAAAGCTAACTTCTTATGATATTTTAAGCTTAGCACATGTGGAAGAAACTTCTCCAAATATTATTGAGACAAATGTTCCCGATCATAATGTTACTAAAGATGATGAGCAAAACGCACATAGCACTGAGGATAAAACTGTCGATGTCACAACTAATATGACTGATAATTTTGTGGTTATTGATAGTAGTGGTGGTGCTGACATGTCGACTGCTGATGTTGAGTCATCGCTGGATGAAATGATGAATATTGATATGGAGATAACACTTAACAAACTCAAATCGCCGAATTCTACAATAATGCTTAAGAAAAGTTCAACATTATCTTCGAGTTCCGATTCATCTAATAACGAATCTAATATCGATGGTATAGCGCCAATGGTTGAAACAAAACCACCATCAAAGGAGAATTTGGCACCAGAAATGCCGAAAGTCAAGCTTTATCAATGGGAGGGGCTAATTGATGCTGCTCAGCATGTTGTAAATGTAGGTAGTGGTAATTTAGTTGCTAGGACAACCGATGGTGCTAGTGAACAATATTCAAATACTGTTGTTGATCTTTCGACAGAAAATGCTAACTGGACTATCGATGTCACAAATAGAAACTATATTCAAGAGGGTAAAATTCTTCGTATTATTTCTTTTGATGATGCGCAAACTATTGATAGCATAACTGGGCTTCCTCAGGGATATGAAATTATCAAAGGAGGTACTCCTCAAGGTGATAAGTATGGCTTATTACCAAATGAAGCTATCCTTTTATATCCTGAAAATCAGATTAATAAATTTGGTGTGAATGTTACCTATACCGATAAAAATGGTGTAACAAAAACAGAAAATTTTAATTTTTCTATTGTCGAATCTCCTTCATCGATTGTTGATATGGATGGAAACCTTCTCTTATCAAGTAAGCCTAATAATGTACATGTCATTGGTGGTGCGGGTGATGATGTAATTATTGCCAGTAATTCCAAGGATATTTATGATGGTGGTGCAGGTGTAAATACTGTTGATTACTCTAAAGTAAAAGGGGATTTAATTTTTGATTTAAATGCTAATATGGTTTCAGGTGCTGCGAATCAAGAACTCAAGAATATTCAAAATATTGTTGGTAATGATGGTAATAATACTTTCATTGGAGATTTAAATACTGATAATAAACTCATTGGCGGCGCTGGCAACGATGTTTTCATCGTTGGAGGTGGGAATGCTAATTATATTGATGGTAAAGAGGGTATTAACACCTTAAGTTATGAAACAACAGCCAAGGGTATTAATGTTGATTTAACTAAAGGATCTGTTACTGATAGTATGGGACGTAATGATACCGTTAAAAATATTAATAATATTACTGGTACGCATTTTGATGACATATTAAAAGGTGATGATAAAGATAACATTATTATTGGTAATGGTGGAAATGACACTTTAATTGGAATGGGTGGAAATAATACCTTAATTGGTGGTAATGGGGGTAATGTAACAGCAAGCTATGAATATGCAACCAATGGAATTGTCGTTAATTTAGCGAATAGTGTAGAGCAAGTCGAAGCTAATGGCTTCGGTGGAAAAGATACTCTTAAAAATATTCAAACAATTATAGGAAGTAATTACGATGATTTATTTGTAACAGCAAATGGTAGTATGACTATTTATGGCGGAGCAGGTAATGATATATTCAAAATTAATGGTGATACAACAAGCCGTGCTGTAATTCATGGCGAATCAGGAAATAATATTTATATTGCAGGTAAAGGTTATAACACTTATATAGGTGGGATGGATAATGATACCGTTGATTATAGTTTGGCAACTTCTGCAATTAATATAAATTTAAAAACACAGAGAGCTTACTCAAATGGCTTTGGTGGTACAGACCAATTGGTCGGTATTAATGGCATTATTGCTACAAATTTTGATGACCATCTTACCTTAAACGATAATACTGACTATAAGATAAGCACTGGTAATGGTAATGATTATATTATAGTGGGTAAAGGTAGTATGAATAATCATTACGATGGTGGCGTAGGTATAGATACATTAGATTATAGTAATGTTAGTAGTAATATTGATGTTAGCTTACAAAATAATATCGCTAATAAAAATGGCTCAGAACAGAATGGTAAATATGGACAAGACATTATAGAAAATATCGAAAATATTGTTGGTTCAGCATTTGATGATGTTATTGAAGGTAATGCAGAAAATAACAAAATAACACTAGGTGGTGGTTTTAATAATATCATTTATGGATCATTAGGTAATGATGAGATTATTGCAAAAGCAGGTGGAACAAACACATTAGATTATAGTCGTTATTCAAATAACGTTGGCCAAGGTGATGGAATAAAAGTAGATGCTGTCAACGGTAAAGTAATCAAAGTTATAAATGGTCAACAGTATGAGGATACTTTCACCAATAATGCCTTTACAAAGTTTGTTGGTACGGCTAACAATGATATATTTTTATTGGATAAAAGTACAACTTTAATAAATGGGAATGGTGGAAAGGATACTATCATATTGTCAAATACCATGACTGGTCGTTATATGATAGATCTTGAAAACCAAATCATTACAGGCAGTAGTAAGGTAAGCATGAACAGTATTACTAACGTTATGTTAATGACAAGTGGTAGTGCAGAAATTAACGGTAATAAATCAATAGGTAATAGAATTATTGGTGGCTCTCAACATGATCATATTCGTGCAAATGGCGGCGATAATATTATTGATGGTGGTGGTGGTGATGATTGGATTTTTTATGATTCAGGTAACCAAGGTGTTATAGTTACTTTAGATGAAAATGGTAATGGTACTGCAACTAATGGTTTTGGTGGACATGATAAAATCTCTAGAATCAACCACATTAGAGGCTCACAATACGATGATGCTCTAACTGGAAAGGGACTTTTAGTTGGAGGTGCAGGAAATAATAAATTAACTGGTGTAGGTTCAGATGCTGTTGTAGATTACTCTTCGGTCAGAACAGGGCAAGGTGTCGTAGCTAACCTAGAAACAGGTAAGGTTTCTAACAATGGATATAATGGAGTAGATTCGCTTAACAATATTTATTCAATAATTGGTACTGATAACAGCGATATCATTTATGGAAGTCATTTAGATGACCAAATTTATACTCGAGATGGTAATGATATTGTTTATGGAAGTGCAGGTAATGATAAAATCGTTAATGGTCATAATGCAGCTTCTGGTACGACAACTTTGGATTATCACTTAATAAGTGAAGCTATTAAAGTTGATATGTCAGCAGGTAAAGTTCATAAAGGTAATTTGGGCGATGATCAAATTTATTTTATCACTAATATTATAGGAACTAACCAAAATGATGATTTCCAATTCAAATCACTTTCTGATTTAACTAAATACAAATTGATTGATGGTGGCTTAGGCAATGATGCAGTATCAAAAGCAAAGGGTGTAGGTTCAGGAATCTTTGATTTTACCACACTTGATAATAGCTTATTTAGACATATAGATGTGTTCAATTTTAAAGATAATGTTAATGGCGATTTTATTATTGTTAATATTGATGATCTATTTAAAAATATGGATAATAATAATATCCAATTTGATACAGATAGCGCTGATTCGCTTCAAATCCTTGATAGCATGGGGACATGGGTTCATACTGAAGTTGCTGCAGGAATTGATCAGTGGACTGACGGTACCCATACATTAACTTGGAATCATGTATAGGTATTAAATATCTTTATGAATAGTGAATTATCTTCAAATACTTTAAATAATTCGAGTATTTCACAATTAAAGTCGGTCTTATCTGGGGCTGCAAAAAAACTATCCTTACCTATTGGTCAATGGGAGTGGCAGGAGCAAGTCGATAAGCTAGATGAAAATATAACTCAAGAAACATTGTTTGAATTAGCTAAAAAATACCTTGGTATTGAGTTGTTTCCTTGTTCAAAAGATCATAATGCAGTTAATAAAGGTTTATATGTCGCTTTTGAAGAAAATACAGGATGGCTTTTACTTTCCGTTCGATTTAATAAAATTAAAAATGAAAAGAATGTAAAGTTAAAGCAATTGCCAGAAAATACTTGGCGTGTTTTACCAACAGAAAGGCAAAATAGGTTAACTTGGCGTTCTTTATTAGTGCTTGGCCAAAAAGAAAATAAAATTATTTCACGTCTTTTTTGGACAACATTAATTATAAATTTATTTATTATGATTATTCCTTTGTATCTAAATGCTATTTATGATCGTGTTATTCCTGGGCAGGCAGATGCATCACTTTGGACACTTTCTTTAGGTGTAATACTTGCAATTTTTGTAGAGTATTATTTCCGAATGGATCGAATAAAATTAGGTTGCGAATATTCATCGCTTGTTCAATATCGACTAGAACCAAAAATTATTTTAGAACTTATTCAAGTCATGCCTAGCGTTACAACGCAATGGGGACGTAAAGTTATTGAAGCAATGAATAGCTGGAATCAATTTAGAATGCAATTTTTGGCATTTTTTTCTAGTACAGTCTTAGATTTAGTATTTAGTATTCTATATTTTATTGTTATTGCGATAGTTGCTGGTTGGTTGATTATTGTACCTATTGTTATATTTATCTGTGCAATAGTTCGTATTACACTTTTTTATTACGAAAATAAAGCTATACAAACTATTAATGCGCAGGTTCCTTTCTCTTCAACAACTCTTGAATATTATCAATCTTCAGTTGCTTACAAAGAAGCAGCATACACATTTTTAGCTGGTAACGAAAAAGCACAACAAAATGAACAAAAAAGATTTATTATTCATAATCGTTGTAGCTCATTTTTAATGGGACTAATGAGCTTACAGACTGTGCTAGCTGTTATTGTTGCCTTTTATCTTATTCAAACAGGCAATATGTCACCAGCGGGTTTATTTGCAACAATTATCATTGGTGGGCGTTTAAGTCAACCTCTCTTCTCGTTAATGCATATGTTACCAAACCTCCAACGTATGACTAGCTCAATGAATCAAATAAATGTTCTTCTAGATAAGGAACAAAGTGAAAATGGATTATTAAGTGGATTTAATGGTCCAGAAAATGGTTGGAGTGCATCAAAAGTTAGTTTTAAATATCATCCCTCATTACCATGTTTAAATGATATTAGTTTGCAAATTAAGCAAGGCGAGCGTATTGCTATAGTTGGTGGTCCTGGGGCTGGCAAAAGTACATTACTAAAACTATTACTAGGTATTTTAGGTGCAAATGAAGGTAATATAACTTGGAATGGCTTTATGTTAACCAAATCAATTGCAGATTCGTTACGTAGTGAAACCCACTATCTATGGCAATATAGTGGTATTATCGGTGAAACAGTTTATGAATATCTTACTTTAAATAATGAGCCTAACCAAATTACGCATGAGCGAGCTCTTGAAGTATTAAAACAAGTTAATTTACATAGTTTACTCCCGTTTTTAAACAATGGGCTTGATACTCATTGGCGTCAATTGCCTGTTCCTTTAACAATATTACAGCGTCAAAAGTTAGCTTTAGCACGATTTATATTATCTCCGCATACAATATCACTCCTTGATAATCCAACAGCTGAGTTAGATCCCAATTCCGAAAAATTGCTATTAGCTCAGTTAGAATTACGTGCAAAAGAAGGACAAACAATGATTATCGCAACAGATAGAACTAATCTACTTAATTTTGTCGATCGTGTAATCATGTTAAATAGCGGTAATATCGTTTTTGATGGTAATAAACAAGATTTCCAAGCTTACTTACAAAAAGCACAATCTAAATAGATTGAAAATTCTTTAACATATTACGAATCTATATATCATTTATCAATGATATATAGATTTTTGAATATTGAAAAATATCATATAAAATAAATGGTTAGATTTGTTTTCTCTTTTATATTATTATGTTGAAATTTTCCAAATTTATAGATTAATTATTTTGAGTTTATCATTTAGTAAGCCTTAATAATTGTTTTATCAAATCACTATTGCATCAATTTCTATTAATAGAAAGAATTTTTCAAATATAATATTAAAAAATTTCAGTAAAATACTATTAAACTATTCATAAATTGATTTAGTATTTTTTTTAATTATAAGATAAGATAATTCCCTTTTAAGGCTTTACTTAAAATATCCAGTTATTAATAAGTTTTATAAAATTAATAGATTAAAAATAGAATAATGGGATATATATAAAAATATATCAACTAATTGAATTTTATTAAGAAGCAAAATTAAATGGTGATTAAATAATGATTGAAAAACTGTGGTATGGTAAAAATCGTTTATTTTGGTTACTAATACCATTTTCTTTATTATATGGTTTGATTGCTCTTGTTCGTCGCTTTTTATATCGATTAGGTATTTTAAAACCTTGGCGTTCACCCGTACCTATTATTATTATTGGCAATTTATCTGTTGGTGGTAATGGCAAAACTCCACTAGTTGTTGGTTTAATTGAATCGCTAAAACAAAAAGGATTACAAGTTGGAGTAGTTTCACGAGGCTATGGTGGTAAGTCTGATTGTTATCCTCTTATTTTAAATAAAACAACAACAACCGAACAAGCAGGTGATGAACCTGTACTTATTTATCAACGTACTAATGTGCCTATTGCTGTATCTCCACACCGTTCTGACGCTGTTCAAGCACTATTAAAGCGGTATCAATTAGACGTTATTTTGACTGACGATGGTTTGCAACATTATGCGCTATCGCGTGATATTGAAGTTGTAGTTGTTGATGGAAAACGTTTATTTGGTAATGGTTGGTGGATGCCTGCAGGACCAATGCGAGAACGAGAAAGTCGATTAAAGTCGGTTGATTTAATCATTATAAATGGTGATAGTGTAAATAACCTAGCTCAAAAGTACCCTAATAAAGTCTACACAATGCAATTAGCACCACGATACGCGGTAAATTTGCTTACTCAAGAAAAAAAACCATTATCTTCATTACAAAATATTTGTGCTATTGCAGGTATTAGCCATCCTAACCGTTTTTTTGATATGTTGATTAAAATGCAAATGAATGTAATTAAAACCATTCCTTTTGCAGATCATCAACAATTTACGTTGTTATTGTTAAACGATATTGCAAATTTTGACCAAACTCTTTTAATGACTGAAAAAGATGCGGTTAAATGCAGACAATTTGCTCAAGCAAATTGGTGGTATTTACCAGTTGATGCGGTAATCCCCGTGCAAGTAATTGAGCAGATCTGTTCCTTATTAGATAAAATAAATTCCAAAAGAGAATAAAATATGAAAGAAATACTTTTAAGCGCACTTGCTTGTCCAAAATGCCATGAGCAACTACAGTATGATGCGAATAATCAACAGCTAATTTGTTTAGCTGATAATTTAGTCTATACTGTAAAAGATAATATTCCTGTTTTACTTGAATGTGAAGCAAAGTCACTTAATAAGCCATTATCTACTCAAGAATAAAAAGGCAGGATATTAGTTATGAATTTTTCAGTTATTATTCCTGCTAGATATGGCTCAAGCCGTTTACCTGCTAAGCCATTAGCGGATATTCATGGAAAACCTATGATTGTGCGTGTAATGGAACAAGCGCAAAAATCCTTAGCCAGTCGAGTGATTATTGCAACCGATCATCAACAAGTTTTTGATGTAGTCAAAACGCATGGAGGAGAAGTCATTCTGACAAGTGATAAGCATAATTCAGGTACCGAAAGGTTAGCAGAGGTCATTAATGCTTATCAATTTTCAGATGATGAAATTATTGTTAATGTACAAGGGGATGAACCTTTAATACCACCTATGATTATTAATCAAGTGGCAGAAAATTTGGTGCAATATAAAACAGGAATGGCAACGTTAGCCGTACCAATTAATTCTGTTGACGAAGCATTTAATACTGATACGGTTAAGGTTGTGACTGACAAAGAAGGCTATGCACTTTATTTTTCTCGTGCTACGATTCCTTGGGAACGAGATCGTTTTGCTAAATCGACTGATCTATTAAAACTGCCTAGCATTGGTGATTTTTATCTTCGTCATATTGGTATTTATGCCTATCGTGCAGGTTTTATTCGTCAGTATATTAATTGGGCTCCATCTTTACTTGAGCAAATTGAAATGTTAGAGCAACTCAGAGTACTTTGGTATGGTCAAAAAATTCATGTCGCTGTGGCAAAACAGCCTCCAGCAATTGGTGTTGATACTTTAGAAGATTTAGAAAAAGTAAGAGCGTTATTTAAGGAGTAAGCAATGGCAAACTTTACTGGGTTTACGCAAGATGGGCTTAATTTTTTACAAGATGCTTGGATAAATAACAGCAAACCATGGTTTGAAGAACATCGCGTTATTTATGATAACGATTTAGTTAAACCATTTAGGCTTTTGGTTGAACAATTAGCGCCGGAAATGCTTAAAATTGACGAATGGTTTGAAACTCGCCCAGCTATTGGTAAAACAATTTCACGTATACATCGAGATACCCGTTTTTCAAATGATAAATCACTTTATCGTAGCCGATTATGGTTGACATTTAAGCGCCCCAATAAAGATTGGAAAGAGGCTCCCGCTTACTTTTTTGAAATTAGTCCAAATAGTTATCAATATGGACTTGGCTATTATTGTTCATCAAAACAAACGATGGATATTTTTCGAGATGAGATTCTTAATGATACTAAGAAGTTTTTAGCTATGGCACGTTGTGTCAAAAAACCATTTGAGCTTGTTGGGGAAAGTTATAAACGTCCATTGATCAAAGAACAAGAAGAAAAAGTTGCAACCTGGTATAACCGAAAAAATCTTGCGGTTATGGTGACAAGTAATCATATTGAAGACGTGTTAAATAGTGATTTACCCAAAAAATTAGTTAAAGGGTTTAAACAACTAATTCCACTCTATGATTATTTAATGCGAGTAGAAATGATTAAAAGCATAACAACGCTTTAGTTTTATTAAGTTTATTTTTATATTAGATGTTGGTAAAATTTAATACTAATTCTTTTACACCATTGATTATAAACTGTATTCCAACACAAGCTAATAAAGAGTCCATAATTTTTGAAATAGCTTCAATGCCACTTTTTCTACACAGCGCATTATACTGCTAGCACTTCGTATACAAAGCTAAAGAATAATACATAACAATAAAAGCACTAAAATTAAAGCGGTGTAAACAACTCAAGTTGAAACATCATAGTGACCATTTTTTTCAATTGATTGACTGCAGATAAATAATTATAAATAAAAGAAATATGGGCGTACTTTGACACCCAGTTATTGCGAAAATTAAAATGGAATATCATCATCAAAATCCATTGGGGGTTCAGGGGCTTTAGTATGAGAAGTTGGTATGCTTTGTGTTGAAGAGCGCGCCGCAGTAGGTGCAGAAGAAACATTATTAGCACTTTGTCCCCATTTTTGTGATCCATCTTCAAATGCTTCATTACTATTTCGAGAACCCAAAATTTGCAATGTACCTCCAATTGGATTCACAACAACTTCAGTAGTGTAACGATCATTGCCGGTTTGATCTTGCCATTTGCGAGTTTGTAATTGTCCCTCAAGATAAACCTGAGTTCCTTTTTTAATATATTCTCCTGCAATTTCGGCTAATTTACCAAAGACGACTACTCTATGCCATTCTGTACGATCACGTGTTTCACCAGTTTGCTTATCTTTCCATGATTCTGACGTTGCAATACTAAAATTAGCGACAGCATTACCATTTGGCATATAGCGAACTTCTGGATCTTGACCTAAATTACCCACTAAAATGACTTTATTTATTCCTCGATTTGCCATTATAAACTCCTAAAAAGTGCACATATATTTAAGTGTATTATTGTAGCATGAGACAGCTGTAACATCACCGAATTTAATTCAATAATGGAATGAAATTCACAATTTCCTGTAATACAGAAAAATCAGCTTAACCATAGGAATTTATAGATAGAACGAGTATAATGCCCCACATTTGTTAATAGCGTGTTCTAAAACATTTCCCCTAAAGGAGGAGGCCTTATGATTAATGCGTTTGGACTAAAAAACAAACAATTAGTGAAGATTAATGAAGGCGACATAAATAATGCGACCTGGATTGATTTAATTGAACCAGAAGAAGTCGATCGCGAATTTGTTTTAGCAAATTTAGGACAAAACTTAGCAACAAGTATAGAATTAGATGATATTGAAGCATCAGCTCGTTTTTTTGAAGACAACGAAGGCCTGCATGTTCACTCTTTCTTTTTTTATGAAGATGCTGAAGATCGAGCTGGTAACTCGACAGTTGCCTTCACAGTTCATAACGGGCGTTTATTTACATTACGTGAACGAGACTTACCTGCATTCCGTTTATATCGAATGCGCTCACGTTATCAAACTATGGGTGATGGAAATCCATATGAAGTTTTACTTGATTTATTTGAAGTTAAAGTTGAACAATTAGCAGATCAGATTGAAAATATTTACAGTGAGCTTGAAGAGCTAAGTTTAATTATTATGGATCGTTCTGCACAAGAACACTATGATGAAGCTATTACCTCATTAGCAGAACTTGAAGATACTGCTTGGAAAGTGCGCCTTTGTTTAATGGATAGCCAACGTGCAGTTAATTATTTAGTTCGTCGTGCTAAAATGCCAGCGGAGCAGTTAGAACAAGCTCGTGAAGTTATTCGAGATATTGAATCGCTTGTGCCGCATAATGAATCATTATTTCAAAAAGTAAACTTTTTAATGCAGGCAGCAACAAGTTTTATTAATATTGAACAAAGTCGAATCATTAAAATATTTTCAGTTGTTTCAGTAGTATTTTTACCACCTACAGTGGTTGCCTCAGCATATGGTATGAATTTTGAAAATATGCCTGAGCTTAAATGGGAATATGGATATCCGTTTTCATTACTCTTAATGTTACTAGCTGGCGTAGCACCTTATATATATTTTAAACTTAAAAAGTGGCTATAGGCTTTGGTTATTTTAAATATTTAAGACTTTATCTGCTAAACTTTATTTAGCGGGGTCCAATATAAGTAATACCAATAAAGTTAACCTAGTTAAATTGTTATAAATAATTGATGATATTACTTTCTACAACTGACAAATAAAGTAGCTTGTTATTTAAATTAAAAAATTAATTTATTATAAAAGGGAACTAAATGAGTCAATATGCACTAGTCACCGATATTGGTGGAACTAATGCCCGTTTTGCGCTATACAATTTAGCAACCAACGAGCTATCAGCCATTAAAAAAATTCTTATTTCAAAAAATGATATATTGTTAACGTTAATTAAGAATTATCTGCAAGCACAATCAGTCAATATTGAGATGGCTTGTATTGCTATTGCTTGTCCGATTGATGATGAAGATATAGTAAATATGACCAATAATAATTTGTCATTTTCTCGTTATGAATTAATGCAAGAATTGAAACTAACAAAGCTTGAAGTAATTAATGATTTTATAGCAATATCAACGTCGATTCCCAAATTACTTAAACATGATCTAGTTAAAATAGGTGGAAATGAACCGGATTTAGATTACCCAATTGCAATTTATGGCGCCGGCACTGGGCTTGGGGTATCACACTTAATTAAAGTGAATCAAAACTGGATGAGCTTGCCAGGGGAAGGTGGTCATACTGAATTACCTATGATAAATGACGATGAGGATCGAATCTTAGCAAAATTACGCAAAAGATTTGGACGTGTATCAACAGAGCGTTTTTTATCAGGTAATGGGATTGTGAATATCTATCAAGCATTATTACAAATTAATAACCAACCAATTGAAGATGTAACACCTGAAATTATAGTTAAGAAAGCTTTAGCTAAAAGTTGCTCATTAAGCTTGCAGACATTAACCTATTTCTGCACATTTATGGGACGTTTTGGCGGTAATTTAGCATTAACGCTTAATACACAAGGTGGAGTTTATATTGCTGGTGGTATTGTGCCTCGTTTCATTGAGTTTTTTAAAGCATCCCCATTCCGAGAAGCATTCGAAAACAAAGGAAGAATGTCATACTTAGTAAAAAAAATTCCTGTTTATGTCATAATACATGATAACCCAGGGTTATTTGGTGCAGGCGTTTATTTAAAAAATAGCCTCAAAAAAAATTATTAAGGATTACCTTATGATGTGGTGTTATATCTATCGAAGTTCTAAAAAAGAAAACTGTTATCTATATATTGAAAAAGAAAATAATTTTTCCACTATCCCTGATAAAATATTGTCTATTTTTGGTAAACCAGTGTTTGTAATGAAAGTTTTACTTGATGGTAAACGACGTTTTGTGGTAGGTGCTTCAGATGAGATTGAGAAAAAAATTAAAATGGATGGTTTTTTTTTACAAATGCTAAAAGAAGATGATTTTAAAGTATGATAGAGCCATTTTGGGAATCTAAAACATTAGCTCAAATGAGCGATGAAGAATGGGAACAACTTTGTGATGGTTGTGGTCAATGCTGTTTAAATAAATTAATGGACGAAGATACAAACGAAATCTTATATACTAATGTTGCTTGTAACCTGCTTGATTCTCATACTTGTCAGTGTAGACATTATCATAAACGATTTGATTATGAGCCGGATTGTATTAAGTTGACTCGTGAAAATCTTTTAACTATTGAATGGTTACCATTGACCTGTTCATATCGCTACTTTTCTAAAAATGGAAGATTACCAGAATGGCATCCGCTTATTATTGGTAATAAAAAACTTATGCATAAACTAAAAATATCAGTTAGAAACCGTATTGTTTATGAAAAAGATGTAATTTGTTGGGAAGATCATATAATCTAAAAAATAAAAAAGGAGCAGTTGCTCCATTTTTACCTAATGTTTTCATAAACCGCTTTACAGAATAATCCACAAATAACCAAAAAGATCGAATGCAAACATATTTAATAGCATAAGAATAAAAACAATGATCATAAAAGAAATGTCAATCATACCTATCGGCGGAACTATCCGACGAATTGGGGCGATTAAAGGTTCTGTTAGTTGAGAAAGTAGATCATCAGCATCTGAATGCCCTCGACTAACCCAACTTAGAATTGCTCGAAATAGTAACAGCCAAAATAAAAGGTGCCCAACTGCATGTAATATTGCCGGAAAAGCAAATAGCAAATAACTTATATCCCAAAATGGAAAACTTATTAAACTATAGCTGCAAACAAATATTACTTTTAATAATGCAAATAGATACAAAAGTCCCCATGTTGCAGTATCTAATCGTCCAATTGATGGAATAATTTTTCGTAGTGGACCTAAAATAGGTTGAGTGATTTTAACAATAAATTGAGTAAAAGGATTGTAAAAGTTGACTCTAGTTTGCTGCATCCATAAACGCAAAATTAAAATATAAAGGCAAACGGTTAAAACTGTTTTTCCCAGAAAGAAAAGCGATGTCATTTAAAATTCCTCAAAATAAGATATTTAAGTAATATATTATAAATATTGCCTTTCGCCAAATATAGCCCTACCAATGCGAACCATCGTACTACCAGCAACAATAGCTGCTTTAATGTCATTGCTCATTCCCATTGACAAGGTATCCATAAATGGATAATTAACCTGTAATACTTTTAAAAGCTGTTTCATTTGAGTAAAAACACTTAATTGTTTCTTAAAATCATTTTCGATTTCCGGAATAGCCATTAAGCCGCGTAATTTTAGATTTGGAAGGGTAATTATTTGATTTACTAAATCAGCAGCTTCTTCAGGTGTAACTCCTGATTTGCTTGATTCTTGACTGATATTGATTTGAATCAATACATTTAATTTAGGCATATCTGGTGGGCGTTGCTCGCTTAAGCGCTGAGCGATTTTAAAACGATCAATTGTATGCATCCAATCAAAGTATTGAGCAACTAGTTTACTTTTATTCGATTGTAATGGACCAATAAAATGCCAAGTTAATGGTATTTCAGGCATGTTCTGCTTAAAATGCTTAATTTTTTCAATACCTTCTTGAACATAATTTTCACCAAATGAAACTTGCCCCGCTTTTATTGCTTCTGTAATTTGTGCTACTGATTTAGTTTTACTGACTGCAATAAGCTCAATATCCTTGGGATCTCTATCACATAGCGAGGCAATTTTTTTTATTTCATTTTTAATGGCAATTAAATTGTCATATACGGTATTCATATTAATTTCCAAATGATGATTAATAGGTAAAATATAATGCTAAACTCATTATTAGCACTTAGTGTAACTCAAAATGCTTCAGATTTGCATCTTTCAAGTGGCGAAAAGCCATGTATTCGCATTAATGGACAATTGCACTTTTTATCTCATGAAAAATTAGTATCCTCGGTATTAAAAAATGAGTTGCTTAGTTTACTTGACGAGTCTCAAAAAAAAGGATTACAACAGCATGGGCAAATTGATATAGCTTATCAAACTAACGAAATAGGGCGGTTCAGAGCAAATATTTTTTATCAGCAGCGTGGTATTTCTGCCGTATTCCGTATTATTAATCAGCGGATACCCAGTTTATCTGAGCTTGCTGCACCTGATATTTTACCTCAATTAACAAAAACAGAAAATGGTATTATCTTGATAACAGGTGCAACAGGAAGTGGTAAATCCACTACATTGGCAGCATTAGTTCAACATATTAACGCAACCGATGCTAAACATATTATTACACTAGAAGATCCTATAGAATTTATTTATCAAAATGATAAATCACTAATTCAACAACGAGAACTTACTCATTTCAATGTTGTAATAGAAAGTATTTTAAAGCAAGATCCAGATATTATATTGCTTGGTGAACTACGCAATAGACAAGCAATACATGCAGCTCTAACACTAGCAGAAACAGGCCATTTAGTTTTTGCTACCTTACATACACAATCTGCCATAAAAAGTATTAATCGTATTATTGGTGTGTTTGATAAAGACTCACGTGATTTTATTCGAGCAAGGTTATCCAATAGTTTAAAAGCGATTATCAGTCAAAAATTAGTTTTAGAGAATAGTAATCGTAAAGCATTGTTTGAAATACTAATTAATACACCTGCTGTAAGTCATCTTATTTACGAAGGAAAGATTAATCAGATATTCTCGTTGATGCAGACTGGTCAACAATATGGGATGCAAATCATGAAAGAGAATTGAGAATGACGCTTAACATAATAAAGTAAAAAATTAAGACAGATAAAGAAAACAATAAAGAATTAACACCAAAATCATTAACAAAATAACTTTTAAAGTTCTTATAAAAAAATACGTTATACTATTACACAGGTACATATAAAACTTAAAGAGGCCATAAAAATGGAACAACGCATTGGATTTATTGGATTAGGTAATATGGGAAATGCAATATTACAAGGTATCTTAGCTAGTGGTATTGTACATGGAAAACAACTTTACGTTTATGATACACATCCAGAAAAAGGGGATAACCTTAATCGCTCTTATATGATTAATAATTTATATTCTGCTAAAAGTGTAGCAAGGGAGTCCGATATTGTTATTGTTGCGGTGAAGCCAAATGTCATAATGGATGTATTAAATGATATTCAAAAAGAATTGAAAAAAAATACGATTATTATTTCTGTGGCTGCTGGCGTTAGTATTAAAGCTATCGCTAAAAGTGTTGGCTATGAACAAAAAATTATCCGAGTGATGCCAAATACACCAGCATTAGTCAATGCCGCAATGTGTTCTATTACACCTAATACTGAAGTATCAGAAGATGAATTAGCCATTGTTCAAAATTTATTTAATTGTATTGGCGAAACAGAGATCGTACCTGAATATTTAATTGACGCCATTGTAGGAGCAAGCGGCTCATCTCCAGCTTTTGTATTTATGTTTATTGAAGCGTTGGCAGATGGGGCTGTAAAGGGCGGGCTGTCTAGAAAACAAGCCTACAAATTTGCGGCTCAAACGGTTATGGGATCAGCAAAAATGTTACTTGAAACAAAAAAACATCCCGGTGAGCTAAAAGATATGGTATGTTCGCCTGCTGGTACAACTATTGAAGGTGTGCAAATGCTTGAAAAAAAAGGATTTCGTTCTGCTGTGATCGATGCAGTAGAAATAACTATTAATAAATCCAAATTTCTTAGTAAAGAATAAAAATTCTAAACTTTATATTATTCTCTCACTATGGAAAATCTTATCCCGGAGAATAATGTAAAGTTTTTGTCTATTGTACCAATAAAGAAAAACTATATAAACATTTCTTGCATTAACCCGCAATATATGAGTTAATAGTTAACAGCATATAACGTGCAGATTTATTTAGTAACATCTTGATATAAGCAGTTTGTAGTTTACTTTCTATTTACATTAGTAACATTAGTATTAGTTCTCTTCAGTTTCGCTTTTCAGTGTTTATAAGCAGTCCGAGTTTTATGTTTTTTTAAGTTAGCCTTAATCGGCTTAAATTTTATTTTTAATAGGAAGATTATTATGTCTAAGAAAACTGGTCAAGTAAAATGGTTCAATGAAAGTAAAGGTTATGGTTTTATTTCCCCAGCAGACGGCAGTAAAGATGTATTTGTGCATTTTTCTGCAATCGCAGGTGAAGGATTTAAAACTTTAGGTGAAGGCCAACAAGTTGAATTCTCTATCCAAGATAGTGAACGAGGTCCATCTGCAGCAGACGTTAGAGTAATGTAATTACTTGCCCCCTCTTTTATCTTATCAGCATGTGAATATGCTGATAAGATGCCTTCTAAAATTGTTTTTGAATTGTATTATTTCCATCTTTTAATTCGTTTATTTTGCCAATATTGTTGTATTTGAAAAATTGCTATTATAATTTCAAATTTCAATATTTAACTAATTCTTAATATTATCAAAATAATAATCTAAATTCCTGTAATGAAAAATAACGTAAGAAAAAATTATTATTGTCAGTCATTTTATTAGATTTATCTTCAGTTGCTATGGCTGAATTATCATAAGCAGTAAAGTATCTTTCGATAAAGTGGATAAAGTTGCTAAAGCTATTCCAGTGAAGTGAGGCAGCTACAAAACAGAAAACAGATATGATGAAAAAAGGCTTAAAAGATACAAAAAGTAACTTTCTCAAATGCCAAAAGATAATCAAGAGTTTGGTTGCAAACAAGGTTTAAATGCTCTAAAACAGCTTGAAGCAATGTCTCCTCGATTAAAAAATAATATGTTATTACAACACTTAAATCAATATTAGTTTAGGCTTCTAAAATTCCATGGAGCTATAGGGTTTTTATCTTTCCAAAGTCCTATCTTGTTTTTTCTAGCTTTATATTCTAATTCGACCATTTTTTTGTTATTAGCAATGCCTTTATATCGGTAAGCCCATGCATACCCGTTTTTAACCATTTTCATATTAATGTTAGTGCCATTATAAAAAATAGTTCCTAACGTTCTTTTATAGATATCTTTTTTATTTTCTTTAACAAAAACAGTTTTGCCAGAAATAAGCGAAGCTAGATATTTTTTCGAAATATTTCCATAAGCTTGTTGACGTTCTGGAGCGTCAATATCAAGTAATCGCACTCGAACTGTTCTTTTTTTGGGGACTAAAATCTCAATGGTATCACCATCAATAACTTTGATGACTCTACCTTTAAAATCTGCAAATGCTAAAGAAGTTAATGAGCTGACGAGAATTAAAAAAATAAGAAATTGTTTTAATAAAAACATTATTATCACATATTGGATCAATAATTAAAGAATTTAGTTATCATATTGTCTTAACTATAACTAAAAATGAAAACACAGAAATCATTAAAAATTAACACGATAAAAATAATTATAAATTGAAAGATTGTTATCAACAATAAAATTTATTTTTATAACTATTTAGAAAAGCACCTAATTTCAGTCTCACTATAAACAAATAGTAAGACTGATTATAAAACACAAAGTTAAATTAAAATTCACTCGTATCTTTGAAAAGACCAACTTTAAGATCGGTTGCTTCGTAAATCAATTTATCATCAACATAAACTTCGCCGTCACCGATCCCCATAATTAATTTACGATTAATAACACGTTTGAAATGAATTTTATAGATTACTTTTTTATTTTTTGGAAGAATTTGACCTTTTAATTTCAATTCTCCAACGCCAAGCGCACGGCCTTTACCTTTTCCACCTAACCATCCTAAATAAAACCCGACTAATTGCCACAAAGCATCAAGTCCTAAACAACCTGGCATAACAGGATCATTCTTAAAATGGCACTTAAAAAACCATAAGTCGGGGTTAATATCAAATTCTGCTTCAATATAGCCTTTGCCAAAATTACCACCTTCTTCATTCATTTCAATAATACGATCCATCATAAGCATTAAATCAGATGGCAATGGTGGACCATCATGACCAAATAATTCACTATTTCCTGATTTAATCAAGTCTGATTTATCATATGAAGATTTACGTTCAAATATCATAAAAAAACCTTTTATCTGTTGTTATTACTACATGATTATCAAATTAATAATCATCAAGAGTCGGTAAAAACTCTAAGGCTAAATAAATTTTCCCATTAGACAATTAACAAAATACGGCTAAAGTTTATTGGGTATTAAGATTTTTTGCAATATCTTTGCCATTTACTTAGCCAACCATCCTTTTTTTTATCCTGCATTAGCATAGATTGCATACGAGCATGAATAAGTTTATACAGATTAATATTATTATCATCTTTATAAGCAATACCTGTAATTAATTGGAGAGTTTCGGCGACATGATCAACGGTATGAATTGAAAATTTATTTTGCTCAATAGCCTCAACTATTTCATCACTTAAGCATAAGTGACGTTGATTATTTGCAGGTATAATGACTCCTTGCTGCCCGTTTAAACCTTGATGTTTACAAACTGTAAAAAAACCTTCTATTTTTTCATTAACGCCACCAACCGATTGTACATTACCGAATTGATCAACTGAACCTGTAACGGCTAATTGTTGATCGATAGGCATGCCAGATAATGCGCTCATAATTGCACAGAGTGCTGCAAGTGATGCGCTATCTCCATCAACCTCACCATAAGACTGCTCAAACACTAACGATATTGAAAAAGGTAATTGATGATTAATTGCAAATTCAGACATAATAAATGCTTGTATAATCATCATGCCTTTTGTATGAATATTCCCAGCAAGATCAGTTTTACGCTCAATATCAATTAATTCACCATCTCCATAATGAATCAAACAACTTAATCGATTTGGTTCACCAATTGCTATTGGATATCCAGGATATTCAATAACTGATAAGCCATTTATTTGCCCTACTACATACCCTTTAGTTTTAATCATTATTTGATTGCTAAAGATTTCTTCATAGATTCGCTCCTTTAAATAATCCTCACGCCAAGATTTTTCTTTAACTGATTGATTAATAGAATATTCATTAATCATGTTATCTTGACCAAAATACGAGGCATTAACTAGCATTGAATGAATCCAATCGACAGAAAATGGTAAATAATATTGATCTCCCGTATGTCGTATAGCCTCTCGATAAATTTTACTAAAAGCAGATGAATCAATTATTGGTAAATTTTGTTTATTGGCGATGAATTTTACATAATCCAACCACGATTCAACTTGTGTTGATGATTTTATATGTAGTTCATTTTCAAATTCAGTATAAATTACAGAAGTATAAAACTCAGGTTCAAACTCCTGCAATTCAGCCATACTTAACCTATCGCCAACTAAAATAATACGTAAATCAAGTGGCATTGGCGGAATAGATAATGGTAACGGATGAGCTTCATCTGTTGAAACCCATTCAAACTTTTGTTTTATAACCATTTGCTTTAATTGTGACCATAGATTGGGTTGGCTAAGTAGGGAACGCATACCTAAAATTAAACCCCCGCCATTGGCTTGATGAACAAGTCCTGATTGTAATCTCATTGTGCTATTTTCAGGTTGTCTAACACAGCCAAACAGCTTTTCTACATCAGCATAAATTGCTGATAAACAGCTATCTTGGGAGGCAAAATTATCTTGCTTACTTTTAGCTTTTGACAATGTAATTTTATTGTCACCAAAAAAATAACTATAACCAAGAGTAGTAGGTGATAAATTTAGCTTAACTGCTTGCTTGAGCAAGTCAAAAAACAGCTCGCTTTCAGGAGCTTTAAGCAGCATAAATCTTGGAGTATAATTAGTTTTCTTATTTGGACATAACATTGATAATGCAGATGCAACACGTGGTTGCCAAGCCAGCAAATTATTTAATTCAACTATTGCTGATTCTTCTGTTACATTGTTTTTATTAGTAAGCTCAATAACATGAGCTAAATCAGGTTGGGTCTGATGCGCTTTAAGTTGTGTAATGGCCAAAATTATAGCCTTATTAGTTAGCTAAATTAATCGGCAAATTATAGCAAGTATCACCATTAACGCCAACAAATTACCCCAACATTTATGCTAACAAATAAAAAAATTACAGAAAGATTTTCCAAAATCAGGTAAACTATAGAACAAAATATAGTATTTATTTCTTTATTATCAACGATTAAATATGCTTAAACTCAAAAATAATCATCTTAAAGATGACCATTCCTCACAAATTGTTAGTTGGGGGCACTGGTTCACATTGTTTAATGTTTTTGTTGCTATTGCTCTGGGAAGTCAATATTTAATCATCGCAGATTGGCCACGAACTTTTATGGGGAGGCTATATGCCATTATTAGCGCAATTGGGCATTTTAGTTTTTTAACATTTATTACTTATTTAATTGTGCTTTTCCCATTAAGTTTTTTTATACATTCTTCTCGCTGGCAACGAATAATAGCAACGACCATAGCGACATTAGGCATCTCATTATTATTAATTGATATTGAGATCTTTTCACACTTTAGAATGCATCTTAATTTATCAATTTGGCAATTATTTACTTCACAAAAAGCGACCTTTTTAAGTCCTGCTTTTATCATTATTCCATTTATTTTATTGGTTGAAATATTATTCGCATTATGGAGTTGGAAAAAACTAAGAAGCCTAAGTAAACGCAAACGTTATGCCAAACCAGTGGTAATTATATTTATTCTCTGTTTTGTTTCCTCACATTTTATTCACATTTGGGCAGATGCAAATTTTTATCGACCAATAACCATGCAACGATCAAGTTTACCATTATCATATCCATTGACGGCTCGCCATTTTCTTGAACGCTATGGTTTTATGGAAGAAAATGACTACCGTACGCGTGTTAGTCAAGTTGGCAATCCTTTCGCCATCGCAATAGAATATCCACTTGAACGTATAACGTATGATGACAAACAAAACAAAAAAAATATATTGATTATTATTATTGATGGTTGGAATAATTACTTACTTACTCATAATATGCCATGGTTAAAACAATTTGCTAGTGAGAATATCGAGTTTGTAAATCATTATGATGCAAGTAACCAATCTAATATTAATAAGTTCTCGCTTTTTTATGGCTTAGATCCAAACTATTATAATAGTATTTTAGCAAGTCATAGAACTTCAATTTTATTTGATACAGTAATCAATCAACATTATAGTTTAGGATTATTTTCGTATGATGGGTTTGCTGAACCTTTATATCGTTCGGCTTTACTATCTAATTTTTCGATACCTGAACCGAAAAAACAATCCAATAAACAAATCACCGATCATTGGCTGGTATGGTATGATGAGCAAAACAGAATTCATAATCATGCACCATTATTTTCGGTTATACAGTACTCTCTTGGTGTAAAAAACAAAAATTTATCTGTTAGTATGCTAGAATCAGAAGCGAAAAAATTGGATCAATATCTAGAATCACTCATTGTTTACCTAAAATCGACTAATACCTTTGACAATACGGTGATTATTATTACTGGTACAAACGATATTAAAATAGATACCGCTCAGAAATTAGTATTGCGTAATGACGATAAAGACTACAGCCGAGCATCTTTAAAAGTGCCATTAATCATGTCATGGCCAAATAAAAACAGTACAAACATAAGCAATATTACATCACAAACAGATATAATGCGTACATTAATGCAAGATGCTCTTCATGTTACCACATCACCACCACAATATAGCCAAGGTAACAATTTATTTAATAACAAGAAACGAGAATGGATTATTGCCGGTAATGATAATGAAATTGCTGCACTTTATAGTGATAAAACCATTATTCTTGATGCATTTGGTCGCTCTAAAATTTATAACCTTAATGGAAAAGTACAAAAAGGCGAAAAAATTAGCTTACCTATATTTTTACAAATTGTGACTGAAAATCGTCGATTCATGGTGGTTGATAACTAAATAATTAATTGAAAAAATAAATGATGATTTTTTCATAGTTTTTAATTTTCATCAGTGCTATTAGTGACATTAGGCTGTATTTAGTTATATAAGGAAAAATAATTAAAAGTTACCTAAAATAATGCATAAAAAATTTATTATATTTAGTGCACTGTTTTAATTATATACTATTTTAAAAAGATAAAGCATAGATAAAATTAAAAGCTAATATTATCTATGCCAATGGTTTAAAGCTATTATTATGGTAAATGATAATAGCTAATGTCTGTTGTAAATAAATGCTACTTTACCTCTTTACCCATTGCTTGTAAGTCCGCATGATAAGAGGAACGAACAAAAGGTCCACAAGCAGCATGTGTAAATCCCATCTCTAATGCTATCTGTTTTAATTCATCAAATTCTTGCGGTGAAACATAACGTTCAACAGGTAAATGATATTTACTTGGTTGTAGATACTGCCCAAGGGTAAGCATAGTAACACCATGGCTACGTAAATCTTTTAAAACCTGAATTAATTCTTCATTGGTTTCGCCAAGTCCAACCATTAATCCTGATTTTGTAGGAATTTCAGGATGTCGTTCTTTAAATGCTGCCAGTAATTTAAGTGATCCTTCATAGTTAGCGCCAGGGCGGATTCTCTTATATAATCGAGGTATATTTTCTAAATTATGATTAAAAACATCAGGTGGATTATCACTTAAGACATCAATTGCTTCATCAATACAACCACGGAAATCAGGTGTTAACGTTTCGACTTTGATACTAGGGTTTAAAGCACGGATTTTTTGTGTACAAGAAGAAAAATGACTAGCGCCACCATCTTTTAAATCATCCCTATCTACAGAAGTAATAACAACATAGCGCAACTTCATTTCTTGGATAGTTTTAGCTAGTTTTATTGGCTCATCTTGATCTGGTGGTAATGGACGACCATGTGCAACATCACAAAATGGACAACGGCGAGTACAGATATCTCCCAAAATCATAAAAGTGGCTGTACCATGGTTAAAGCATTCTGCTAAATTAGGGCAAGAGGCTTCTTCGCAAACTGAATGCAACCCATGTTTACGCATGGTATTTTTGATATGTGCAATATTATCAGAGTGAGCAGATAATTTAATTCGCATCCATTCAGGTTTTTTTAGAGGTGCAGAATCTTCTAATGTTATTGTTGGAATTAAGCGTGTTTTATCAGCATCGCGATATTTCGAGCTTCTGATTATTGTTTCATTATTTTGCATAATTGGTATCTTAATACTTAGGTAGATAATTAATAAAATTATCGGTTAATAGTTGTTTTATTTCATTATAATCAATGTTTGAAACATAGTCTTTTAATTGTGTCATTTGTAACCCAGCATAACCACAAGGATTAATGTTATTAAAGGGAGCAAGATCCATATCAATATTTAATGCCAGCCCGTGTAGAGTACAACCCCGGTTTATATGCAAACCAAGGGAACAAATTTTTTTATGATTAATGTACACACCAGGGGCATCTGTTTTGGTGTAAGCTATAATACCATAATGCGCTAAAGTTTGAATGACACTATTTTCTAAAAAGCTTACCATATTGCGAATGCCAATCTTACGTCTTTTTAAATCAATTAGAGTATACATGATCTGTTGACCGGGTGCATGATAAGTAATTTGACCACCGCGATCAGTTTGAATAACTGGAATATTTGTATGATTTAGTAAATGTTCAGCTTTACCCACTTTACCTTGGGTAAATACAGGCTTATGTTCTACTAACCAAATTTCATCAAGTGTTTTTTCATTACGATTTTGTGTAAATTCATGCATAGCTTGATAAGTTTGCATATAAGGAACAATATGTAAATCTTTAATGATAACATTATTAATGCTCATGGTATTGCTTATTGATATTAACAAAAAATTTATAAATATATATCAGATTTTACTACAATTTGACAACTTGTAGATGATTTCGATATAGACATTGTATCTTTTTTTTTGTATTTATTCATTAGTAAAATTTGGTTTTTATCAAATAACTAACACTGTATTAAATATTATCATTGAAATGGTTGATTAATTTGATAGGAATTAACATTCTTTTCTAAACCTTGGTTTGCTTTACTTTTTTCTTGAAAATGGCAGACTGATATTAATAAAGTTCCGTAATGCAGGCTTCTAGCTTATAAAGTTTCATAGCTTTAGTCATAGCTAAGGATAGCAAATACTGCATTTTTATAAACAAAAAAGAGGTTTTTATATGTCGGACATGCAAATGAATGATATCGATCCCGTCGAAACACGAGATTGGCTACAAAGTGTTGAGTCAATTATCCGTGAAGAAGGAATCGAACGTGCGCAGTATATTATTGAACAAATAGTCAATAAGGCGAGAGATGGAGGTGTACCGTTACTTTTTGGTTCTTCAACAAGTAATTATATAAATACTATTCCAGTAGAAGAACAACCTGCTTATCCTGGCGATTGGGAAATAGAAAGACGCATTCGTTCAATTGTTCGTTGGAATGCCATTATGATGGTACTAAGGGCATCAAAGAAAGATCTGGAACTTGGTGGTCATATGGCATCATTCCAATCAGCGGCTACATTTTATGAAGTTTGTTTTAATCATTTTTTCCGAGCACGCAATGAAAAAGATGGCGGCGATTTAATTTATTTCCAAGGGCATATTTCACCTGGGGTTTATTCGAGAGCATTTATTGAAGGTCGTTTAACTGAAGAACAATTAGATAATTTCCGCCAAGAAGTACATGGTAAAGGGTTACCTTCTTACCCACATCCTAAACTACTCCCAGAATTCTGGCAATTCCCAACAGTATCAATGGGGCTTGGTCCTATTAGTGCAATTTACCAAGCACGTTTTTTAAAATATTTAGAAAATCGTGGACTAAAAGATACCTCTGAACAAACTGTTTATGCTTTCTTAGGTGATGGTGAAATGGATGAACCAGAATCAAAAGGGGCAATCACCGTTGCAACGCGTGAAAAACTCGATAATTTAGTGTTTGTTATCAACTGTAATTTACAACGTTTAGATGGTCCAGTAACGGGTAATGGTAAAATCATCAATGAATTAGAAGGTGTTTTTGGTGGTGCCGGTTGGAATGTTATTAAAGTTCTTTGGGGTGATCGTTGGGATAAATTATTACAAAAGGATAAATCAGGTAAATTAATTCGCTTAATGAATGAAACGCTAGATGGTGATTATCAAACATTAAAATCTAAAGATGGCGCTTATGTTCGTGAGCATTTCTTTGGCAAATATCCTGAAACTGCAGAATTAGTTAAAGATATGTCTGATGAAGAAATCTTTAGATTAAACCGTGGTGGTCAAGATCCAGCTAAAATGTTCGCTGCATTCCAACGAGCAAAAGAAACGAAAGATCGTCCAACAGTTATTCTTGCTCACACCATTAAAGGTTATGGAATGGGAGCTGCAGCTGAAGCAAAAAATATTGCACACCAAGTGAAAAAAATGAATATGGATGGCGTGCGTCATGTTCGTGATTTCTTCAATATTCCAGTAACAGATGAAGCACTTGAAAAATTACCATACATCAAATTTGAAGAACATACTCCAGAATACAAGTATATCCATGAGCGTCGTAATGCATTACATGGTTACGTTCCATCGCGATTAACTAAGTTCTCTGGTACTGTTTCTATTCCACCACTAAGTGAATTCTCTTCATTACTTGAAGCACAATCAAAAGAAATATCAACCACAATTGCGTTTGTCCGAGCACTTAACATTATGCTGAAGGATAAAGAATTAGCACCACGATTAGTACCAATTCTAGCTGACGAAGCTCGTACTTTTGGTATGGAAGGCTTATTCCGTCAAATTGGTATTTATAATCCACATGGTCAAAAATACACGCCACAAGATAGAGAGCAAGTAGCTTATTATCGTGAAGATGAAAAAGGGCAAATCCTACAGGAAGGAATTAACGAATGTGGTGCAACGGCATCATGGTTAGCTGCTGCAACATCATATAGCACTAATGATTTCCCAATGATTCCTTTCTACATTTACTATTCAATGTTTGGATTCCAACGTATTGGCGATTTAATGTGGGCAGCAGGTGATCAACAAGCACGTGGATTTATGATTGGTGGCACATCAGGTCGTACAACATTAAATGGTGAAGGCTTACAACATCAAGATGGTCATAGCCATATTCAATCATTAACCATCCCTAATTGTATCTCATATGATCCAGCTTATGCTTATGAAGTTGCGGTAATCATGCAAGATGGTTTACGTCGTATGTATGGTGAACAAGAAAATGTTTATTACTACATTACAACACTTAATGAAAATTATGCACAACCTGCAATGCCCGAAGGTGCAGAAGAAGGCATTCGTCGTGGTATTTATAAACTAGATACCGTTGAAGGTCAAAAAGGCAAACCAACAGTACAGTTATTAGGTTCTGGTTCAATTTTACGTCATGTACGTGAAGCAGCTGATATTTTAGCGAAAAACTATGGTATTAGCTCTGAAGTTTATAGTGTAACATCCTTTACAGAGCTTGCTCGTGATGGACAAGATTGTGAACGTTACAATATGTTACACCCAAGCGAAGCACCTAAAGTTCCTTATGTTGCTCAAATTATGAATAATAATCCAGCAGTGGTTTCAACTGATTACATGAAAATCTTTGCTGAGCAAATTCGTGGATTTGTTCCTGCTGAAAGTTACCGAGTACTTGGCACAGATGGTTTTGGTCGAAGTGACAGCCGTGAAAATTTACGTCATCATTTTGAAGTTGATGCATCTTATGTTGTTGTTGCTGCATTGGGTGAACTTGCTAAACGCGGTGATATTGACGCAAGTGTTGTTGAAGACGCGATCAAAAAGTTCGAGATCAATGCTGATAAACTTAACCCACGAATTGCATAAGAGGTTGTCATAATGAGTATTCAAATTAAATTACCTGATATCGGCGGTGATGAAGTCGAAGTAACCGAAATTCTGGTTAACGTTGGTGATAAAGTTGAGGCAGAACAGTCAATTATGACTGTTGAAGGCGACAAAGCCTCAATGGAAATCCCTGCTCCACAAGCGGGTATTGTCAAATCCATTTCAGTAAAAATTGGTGATAAAGTCAAAACTGGCGTGGATATTATGGTTTTTGATGAACAGGGTAGCGCAGCATCGGCAGCGCCTGCTCCAGTACAAGAAGCGCCAAAATCTGAAGTAGCAGCAGTGACAGCTGCAGCTAGTCAAATTGTTGATGTTAATGTACCTGATATCGGCGGCGACGAAGTTGAAGTGACCGAAATCTTGGTAAAAGTGGGTGACACAATATCTGTTGACGATTCATTAATTACTGTTGAGGGTGATAAAGCGTCAATGGAAGTACCAGCAACCATTGCAGGTACAGTTAAAAGCATCACGGTAAAAGTAGGCGATAAAGTAAAAACTGGTTCCAAAATTATGGAATTTGAAACCACAACCAATGCAGCGCCAGCTACCCAAACAACGCTAGCAGCTTCAACACCTGTTGCTGAAAAAGCCGCACCTGCACCTACACCAGTACCTGCAGCAGTAAAATCAGCGCCTGTATCATCGAGCAATGAATTTATTGAAAATGATGCTTATGCGCACGCAACACCTTCAGTACGCCGTTTAGCGCGTGAATTTGGTGTAAACCTAGCTAAAGTTACCGCAACAGGACCTAAAAACCGTATTTTACGTGAAGACATTCAAACTTACGTTAAAAATGCAGTTAAGCAAGTTGAAAGTGGTGCAGCTGGTGGCGCATTGCCAGGTTTATTACCATGGCCGAAAGTTGATTTTAGTAAATTTGGTGAAATTGAAAGCTTACCATTAACTAAAATTCAAAAAGTCTCAGGAGCCAATTTACACCGTAACTGGGTAATGATTCCGCATGTGACAGAATTTGATGAAACGGATATTACTGATTTAGAAGCATTCCGTAAGCAACAAAATGCAGAAGCAGATAAGAAAAAACTTGATCTTAAGATCACGCCACTTGTGTTTATCATGAAAGCGGTGGCCAGTGCATTAACAGCGTATCCACGCTTTAATAGCTCATTATCTGAAGATGCCCAAACCTTAATTATCAAAAAATACATTAATATTGGTGTTGCTGTTGATACACCAAATGGTCTTGTTGTACCAGTGTTTAAAGATGTTGATAAAAAGGGTATTGTTGAACTTTCTCGTGAGCTTGCAGCAATTTCTAAAAAAGCGCGAGAAGGTAAATTGACAGGTAGCGATATGCAAGGTGGGTGTTTCACTATTTCTAGCCTTGGCGGCATCGGTACGACCTCGTTTACACCAATTGTTAATGCACCAGAAGTGGGTATTTTAGGTGTATCTCGCTCTAGCATGAAACCAGTTTGGAATGGCAAAGAGTTTACACCGCGTCTAATGTTACCTTTATCATTATCATTCGATCACCGAGTGATTGATGGGGCGGATGGTGCCCGTTTCTTAAGCCATATTGTTAACGTCTTATCCGACTTACGTCGTTTAGTGATGTAATTAAGGAGATCAAATTATGAGTCAAGATGTTAAAACACAAGTTGTGGTTTTAGGGGCTGGACCAGCGGGTTATTCCGCTGCGTTCCGTGCAGCCGACCTTGGACTAGAAGTAACCCTTGTTGAACGTTATTCAACGCTTGGTGGTGTTTGTTTAAATGTAGGCTGTATTCCATCAAAAGCATTACTTCATGTTGCTAAAGTAATGGATGAAGCAAAATCATTAACCGAACATGGTATCCATTTTGGTACACCTAGACTTGAATTAGACAAAGTGCGCGGTTGGAAAGAAAAAGTCATTAGTCAACTGACTAATGGACTAGCTGGTATGGCCAAAATGCGCAAAGTTAATGTTATTCAAGGTGAAGCACAGTTTACCGGTAGTCATACAATGGAGGTGACTTCATCAAAAGGAATCACTAAGATCACCTTTGATAATGCGATTATTGCAGCGGGCTCTCGTCCAATCAAGTTGCCTTTTATTCCACATGATGATCCGCGTATTTGGGATTCTACAGATGCCTTAGCGCTAACCACCATTCCTAAAAAATTATTATTAATGGGTGGCGGAATTATAGGTCTTGAAATGGGAACTGTATACCATGCACTTGGTTCAGAAGTTGATGTTGTTGAAATGTTTGACCAAGTGATCCCGGCTGCAGATAAAGATGTAATTAAAGTCTTTACTAAACAGATCCAAAAGAAATTCACGTTACGATTGGAAACTAAAGTTACTACCGTTGAAGCAAAACATGATGCAATTTATGTCACCATGGAAAAGAAAGACGGAACTACCGAAACCCATACTTATGATGCGGTATTAGTAGCAATTGGCCGTACACCAAATGGTAAATTAATTAGTGCCGAAAAAGCAGGCGTTAATGTTACTGACCGTGGATTTATCGAAGTGGATAAACAAATGCGCACCAACGTACCACACATTTATGCCATTGGTGATATTGTGGGGCAACCAATGCTTGCGCACAAAGGCGTACATGAAGGGCATGTAGCAGCAGAAGTTATTGCTGGTAAAAAACACTTCTTTGATCCAAAAACCATTCCTTCTATCGCTTACACAGAACCGGAAGTTGCCTGGGTAGGTTTAACTGAAAAAGAAGCGAAAGAAAAAGGTATTGATTATGAAGTATCAATTTTCCCATGGGCAGCCTCAGGACGAGCCATCGCTTCTGATTGTTCTGAAGGAATGACAAAACTGATCTTCAATAAAGCAGATAATCGCTTATTAGGTGGTGCAGTTGTTGGGGTCAATGGTGGTGAATTGCTTGGCGAAATCACTTTAGCCGTTGAAATGGGCTGTGATGCAGAAGATATTGCCTTAACCATTCATGCTCACCCAACTTTGCATGAATCGATCGGCTTAGCTTCTGAAATTTATGAAGGTTCAGTTACCGATTTACCTAATGCTAAAGCGATAAAGAAATAAAAAATTAATATTAGTTATTCTTTTTTTATTCATGTTTAAATACCGTTAGCTATACTAACGGTATTTTTATTTTTAAAATTCTATTTAGTCATTATAGTTTTATTATTAATAATTCTACATACAGAATATATAGTGTTTTTTTAAAATATAATTCATTGCATTAAAAGGCGTTAATAAAAATTAACCGATTAAAAATAGACTTCTTTGTGAATTTCATAATTAATTTTGTAAATTTTGTTAATAAAATTTTGTTTTTTTGACCATTAATCTATATCATTTCAGAGCATAATTATAATGTAATAACAATTAATTGATTTATCTAAGTAATGATAGTTTATGAACAGACTGCCGTTTTAAAAAAATCAGAATGGTAAAATATGGACTTATTTTATGTGTGATGGTAAATCACAATTGAAATAGACATTAAAAGCAGTTCGACTAATGCAATAATTAGATAGAATGGAATAAAAAGGATAAAAAATGGCAAAAGATTTAAATCCAATCATCCATCAAGTGGGTAAAACGTTAATCAGCGGATTATCAAACACCGAAAACCACAACCGTTACACACTAACCATTGATGAACTCAGCGCTCCTATATCGGTGTTAAACGTCAAAGGCGAAGAGGCCTTAAACCAGCTGTGGCATTACACCATTACTTTTACCAGTGCCAATAAAACCCTATCTACCGATGCTTTTTTAAACCAACCGGCTACTTTCTCTTTTAATTCTGTTGTAAGCGATGCGCTCAGTTCTGCAATCCGTGCCTTGGGTGATTTTACCAATGATAAAAGCACCCGCAAGGTTTATGGCATTATCACCGAGTTTAGCCAACTATCGGTGAATAAAGAAGAAGCGCATTATCAAGTGGCCTTATCGCCACGACTGGCTAGACTAACGTTAAACCGCAACTGTGCCATATTCCAGAACCAAAGCGTAGTAAGCGTGGTTGAACAAATACTTAGAAGCCACGGACTTAATGGCATAGACTACCGCCTTGAACTTAAAGAGCACTACCCAGCCAGGGAATTTATTACCCAATGGCAAGAAAGCGATTTTGAATTTATCCAACGCTTAATGGCGGATGTGGGTATCTGGTTTCGCTTTGAAAGCCATGCCGAGCACGACTGCGACGTAATGGTGATAAGCGATTACGAACAAGGTTATGACCAAGTTGCTCATATTAATTACAAATTACCCAG
>NZ_LZHM01000042.1:0-688 GCF_001690875.1 Gilliamella sp. wkB18 | reverse complement strand
CTTTTTCCAATTTCTATCGTTCCACCAAGAAACACCAATTTTTAATTTAAATTCAAAAAGATATAAATATTCGAATGTACCTAAACAAAAAATATTGTCTTTTACTTTCGTATTAGCGTGAGCTTTGCCCTACTTATTTATGGTGTGTTTTTTACACAATTACGATCATACAAGGTTTATTATCCTCTGAATTACTATCGATTGTTTAATACAGAATAACGGTTTAATGCGCTCTTCTTTTTCTAGTTGCCAGTTGCTTTTGACATGTTCGTGCGCTTCGTCCACCACGTCTAAGGCAAAATCACGGAGGTAAGGCTCGGTGATGCCTAGCTCATCTAATCCCGCTTCAATAAGCGCTTTTTGTTGTTGCTTTTCTTCTTCAAATAGCTCATCAACTTCGTTCCATTTGCTTAACCCTTCATCTGCATACCATTCACTTTCATATTTCACCAGTAAATGCCCTATCTGCTCCGCTGTCCAACTTCTGCGTAACCCTTCCTTTAAATCCCTATCCGTAAAAGTCGGTGGCGGTAGGTCTTTTTTTCGTTGGGTTGAATATATCAGTGTGCCGGTTAAGATTTGCTGTAATTCTCGCATCGCCGGCGTGTAATCGGCTAAATCTAAGGTGGCAACGTTATTTTTGCTGATTTTATCAGATAATTCGCCTACCGTTGCCTTCTCTTCTATC
>NZ_LZHM01000041.1:0-1025 GCF_001690875.1 Gilliamella sp. wkB18 | reverse complement strand
GAATTCGCGTTTTATAATCGGTAAAATCGCACCCTGTCAGTAACGATAACATCAGTAAACTACTACCTAATATTAAGACTTTTTTGATTTGTGTTTTCATCAGTTATTACCTGTTAGTTAAAATTTTTTAATCGCTTTTGTCACTGCTTCGGCTTATGGCTCGTATCAGCTGTATATTGGTATGACAGTAAGTATGGAAACACTTTTTTACCCCGCAAATCTTAAACTTAACAGTAATCTAATGAATTAAAATAATTTTATAAAATATAACCGCCACTTTTAGCCCTTCTTAGCTTTAATTCACCATAATCATTAACATTATAATAATGAGTCCCTCTGGCAAGATCTTTACCTGTTACGACATCTTCAAGACCGTCAAAATTAGGATACAAGCTATAAATCTGTTTGCTTTTTATCCAGTTTGGCACATTTTCCATATGGTAACGAAATGACACCATTCTCATACCTTTAAGTTGATTATCAACCTCTGTAATCCTATCAACTACAACCCGACCAAAGCAGAAGTTAGTGCCTCCCCACCAATCTACGTATTTGCGACCTTCATCCGTTAAATTATAACGGTACAGAGGCTTATCACCGTCATGACCAACCAGCTCTTCGGTAAATAATCCCTCTTTAGCATAAAGGGATAGCTTTAAGTTTAATCTTCTATTTTGTTTTACTTTATCATAAGGCTCTTTCGGATCAATTTCGCCTTCAACATAGTGAATAGTATAAGGATACATATCCTCAGTTAAATCCCCCACAGCCAAACAAACTGATTTATTTCCTGTTGGGTTATTAATATCGTTTTCCCTTTGAATTCGCGTTTTATAATCGGTAAAATCGCACCCTGTCAGTAACGATAACATCAGTAAACTACTACCTAATATTAAGATTTTTTTGATTTGTGTTTTCATCAGTTATTACCTGTTAGTTAAAATTTGTTAATCGATTCTGTCACTGCTTCGGCTTATGGCTCGTATCAGCTGTATATTGGTATGACAGTAAGTATGGAAACACTT
>NZ_LZHM01000040.1:0-73886 GCF_001690875.1 Gilliamella sp. wkB18 | reverse complement strand
TCAGCAAAAAGCTTACACAGACGAGGAAATAGCGGAGCGTTGGGTTGGTGATATCAAAACTGCGGAGCGGTGTGTCAATCGCTACGCTAATGGTTTTCATTTGCCTCAACCTGTTTTTGATGCTGTTACTTCGATTACGTTTAATTGCGGTTGTTCAAACATGCGGAAATCAACAATGTATAAACATTTGAACAACGGTGATTATAAAGCAGCTTGTAATGAGTTTCCGAAATGGAATAAAGCAGGCGGTAAAGTACTGAATGGCTTAGTAATCAGGCGAGAAAAGGAGAAAGCGTTATGTCTATCTTATGCTTCATCATTGCTTCAATAATGGCTGTTAATGATGTCAACGGTTGGGGTTGGTTTTTATTTGTGTCGTTATTATTGAGTGATTCATCATGTTCAAATTGTCTAAAGTAAATATAGCGAACACGGCATTAATCATTATAGGCTTTGTCTTTACTATCTATTTCGGTTACAACAATTATCAAGAGAAGAAACAGCTACAAAAAGATAAAGCTGAACTGTTCGGAAAAATCGAACAGTTAGAGCAGAATATCGCTAAAAACAATCAAATTATAACGCAACGAGAGCGAGAGAAAGCTCAAGACGCTATGTCAATTAAACAACTTCAAGAGCAAATAAAAGATGCACTTAAAAATAATCAATGTGCTAATGATTTTATGCCTAGCAACGTGTCTGACTGGATGCGGAGCGGTAAAAACTGAGTACGTTTATCAATGCAATATTCCTGCATCACTAACACAGCCAAATAACGAGCCTCATATTGATAAACGAATCACTTGGGGACAATGTCCAGTTTTGTACACTGAATTATTGAACGAACTTAGGCAGTGTAATAGCGATAAAAAGGCGATAAGGGAAATTAATAAATAACTATTCACTTTTACCGCATAAACTATAAAAATTCTCGGGCAGTTATAAAAAATAACTGCATATTTAATCAAACCACTTAATTGCGGTTTTTTTATATCTGAAATTTGCCATCACACGGCAATTAACAACAAGAGCCACTTAGGAATGAGTTTTAGAGGGAGCCAGATGGTTTTCATGGTTACCTCTCTGAACTGGTTCCCTGTGTGACTAAAACTCATTTCTAATGGAGAACACCATGAATATTATTAAATTTGATTTTAACGGTCATCAAGTTGGTTTTAACGATGATGGTTGGATTAACGCTACAGAAGCTGCGTCAAAATTTGGCAGAAGACCAAATGATTGGCTAAATCTTCCTGATACTGTTAATTATATCAATGCGTTAGAATCTAGATACCAGAAAATCCCGTATGTAAAAACTAGCAGAGCAAGAAAGGATCGTGGTGGTGGTACTTGGATTCATCCTAAATTAGCCGTTCGATTTGCTCGGTGGCTGTCTGTGGATTTTGAAATATGGTGTGATGAGCAAATAGATAAACTCATTCGCTCTCAATCAATAACGTACACAGACGAACAAGTATTAGCAATACTAACTCATAAAGAGCCACAAACATGGGAAAAACGATTTCAACGGCCTTTTTATCAAGCATTATCCAAAATGACTAATCTACCGTTCAATAACCATATTGGTGGTTGCCCGTCATTGTTCGGAATGATAACCCAAAAGTGGGTTTATGGTGTCGTACTACCTAAAAAGGTTTATCAGAGCATCAAAGAGCGCACGAAGAAAAGCGACAAAATCCATCAATTTTTAAAACCAGAAGCTTTGAAAGCAGTAGAAGACCAGTTAATAGCAATAACAACAATTGCAAAAGGTTGTGTTGATTATAAGGATTTTGAGGCTCGATGCTCAACAATATTTAATACAAAAGGTCAGATTAAATTTATATTAGCTGCATAACGGTAACTATCATGGATAATAATAAAAACCCTATTTTTTACGCTCGCATTGTTAGCATCTCATATGTAGAACATCTAATTAGAATAAATGGCGATAATATTTTCAAACATCATCTAGGAAACTTGGAATTAGAACCCGACAGCCTAGCGTCCTTCTTGGAGGGATTCTATGAACGAGAGCTTTCAGAATTTGAACGCATGTGTATGTATGGTTCGATGATTGATATGAATAAAACAAAAGAGGGCTGTTCATTAAAAATCGGCACTACCTTTTATTTAAATCAATCTGGCATAGATAAATTAAACAATCTAATGAGCAGTTTCATTTTAATGAAATCAGAAGAGAAAGAAACAAAATCAGCAGTTACGTATCATTAACTTCTAGGTTAATCATGTTCGCCGAGGTAAAGAGAAATGAAACAAATTCAATTATTAATTTAAGGAAAGATTATGAAAAAGCCAGACTGGGAGGCTATCGAATCGGCCTACAGGGCTGGATTACTGTCTATAAGAGAGATCGCTTCACAACACGGAATAACTCACGGCGCAATAAATAAAAGAGCAAAGCGTGATGGGTGGGAAAGAGATTTAAGCTCAAAAATAAAAAACAAAGCAGATTCATTGGTATCCAAAAAAGAGGTATCCACTCAGGTATCCAGTGAAAAGGCACTTAACGAGCGGATACTAATTGAAGCTAACGCCGAAGTAATAGCCAATATCCGAATGGAACACCGAGGCGATATTCGTAAAGCTCGTAATATTACCAACGCCTTATTTGAAGAGCTTGGCGCTGAATGTGCTGATATAGAGGCATTCAAAAAACTTGGTGAGTTATTAGCAAATCCAGACCAAAACGGTAGGGACAAACTCAATGAAGTTTATATGTCCGTCATATCAATGCCAGAAAGAGTGAAATCAATGAAAGCATTAAGTGAAACACTTAAAAACTTAATCACTTTAGAGCGACAAGCTTACAGCATAGATGACATACCAAAGGACAACTCGATTAATCAGCTATCTGACTTAATGGATAAATTATCACAGGAGGGGTAATGTTATCTCCTGAACATTTAAGAAAACTCAGCAATAAACTTTGGCGTTTAAATAATCTCTACCGAATCACAGATAAAACAGGTAAACAAATTCGTTTCACAATGACACCTGAGCAGCTTGAATACTTCGAAGGTATGCACACTCGAAATATCATCCTAAAGGCTCGTCAATTAGGATTTACTACCGAGGTGTGCATTATTCAGCTAGACGCGGCATTATTTGAATCAGCCAAGTGTGCGTTGATTGCTCATACTCTAAATGATGCTAAACGATTATTTAGAGAAAAAGTAAAATATGCGTATGACAGGTTGCCAGAAGAAATAAAGCAAGCGAATCCTGCTAGTAATGATGCCGCAGGTGAGTTGGTCTTTAAAAAAGGCGGTTCGCTTTATGTATCAACTTCATTCCGTGGCGGTACATTGCGTTACTTGCATGTTTCTGAGTTCGGTAAAATTTGTGCTAAGTTTCCTGATAAAGCCAAGGAAATCGTCACAGGTGCGTTCGAAGCTGTTGCTACAGGCTGTTTCATTACTATCGAAAGCACAGCGGAGGGTAAAAGTGGTTATTTTTATGATTACTGCAATACAGCTGAAAAAGCTCATATTCAAGGTAAGCCTTTATCATCACTAGACTGGAAATTTTTCTTCTTTTCTTGGTGGAAGAATCCACTTTATGCGATAGCGCCAGTTGAACCGATACCAACTCGATTAAAAGAGTATTTTAGCGAAATAAAAACTAAGCATGGTATCGACTTAACCGAACAACAAAAAGCTTGGTATCACGCTAAAGAGAAAACGCTTGGCGATGATATGAAGCGTGAATATCCATCTATTCCAAGTGAAGCCTTTGAGCAATCAATCGAGGGTGCTTACTATGCAAGGCAATTCAGAGAACTATACAAAGAAAAACGCATTACCACGCTACCAGATAATCGCCATCTACCAGTTTATACCTATTGGGACTTGGGTATTGGTGATTCAACCGCTATTTGGTTTGTGCGCAAAGTGGGTGAAGAATTTCACATCATTGACTACTACGAAAATAGTGGCGAGGGTCTCAGGCACTACATGAAGGTCCTGAAAGATAAAGCCCAAAAGCTTGGTTATGAATATGCTGAGCACTGGGCACCGCATGATATTGATAATCGTGAATTATCGGGTGATGGTAAGAGCCGTAAACAAATAGCAAAAGAAGGCTATGAAATTGACGGTGAGAAATACAGCATTAAGTTTAATGTAGCCCCAAGGTTAAGTGTTGATGATGGCATCGAATCAGTTCGTGAAATTCTTCCTCTTTGTGCATTTGATTCAAGCAAATGCGAACAAGGTATTGCTAATTTAGAAGCCTATCGAAAAGCGTGGGATGATAAAAACGGCTGTTGGCGAGATAAACCGCTACATGACCATACATCACACGGCGCGGATGCGTTTAGATATTTTGCTGTGGCTAATCGAAATGCACGCAGACAAGCTTTTACAATTCAAATGGAAACAACATTCTAATGAATCATGACATTACTTTTATTCGACCTGAGCACAAACAAGCATCTATTAACTGGGAAAAAATGCGGGATGTTTGTGCTGGCGCTGAAATAATTAAATCAAAAGGTAATCAGTATTTACCTTATTTAGATCCCACAGATAAGAGTGAACGTAATAAAAAACGCAATCAAGATTATATTGCAAGGGCGGTTTTTTATAGTATTACTGGTCACACAAAAATTGGTTTAATTGGTATGGCTTTCCGCAAAGATCCAACAATTAGCATCCCTAACAAGTTGGAATATCTCAAAACTAATGCAGATGGTGCGGGAACAAGTATTTACCAACAGTCACAATCAACGCTTGAATCAGTATTAGAAGTTGGCCGTCATGGTCTGTATGTTGATTATTCCTCAGATTCTAATGAGGCTATGATTTTATCGTATAAAGCAGAAGATATTATTAACTGGCGAACACAACGAATTAACGGCAAAGATAAGCTAGTTTTAGTTGTTCTTCGGGAAGTAGTTGAAGTCTCTGATGGATATGGTTTTAAAGATATCACTCAATACAGAGAGTTAGGCATTGAAGAAGGCAAGTTTATCTGTAAGGTTTGGCGTCGTACAGGTGAAAATAACAGTGGACCTTATGAAATTGATTCTATTTATGAGCCAAAACCAAAAAATGAAGATCATTGGCATGAAATTCCATTTACATTTGTAGGCGCTCAAAACAATGACCCAACAATTGATGATTCTCCTTTATCTTCATTAGTTGAAATTAATTTAGGACACTATCGTAATAGTGCTGATTATGAAGATAGTTTATTCTTTTGTGGGCAGGTTCAGCCTGCAATCATCGGATTAGACACAGAATGGCGAGATTTCTTGGAAAAGAATGGTGTCAAGATTGGATCTCGTACCCCATTATTACTTCCTCAGGGTGGTAATTTTGTTTACGCTCAAGCTCAACCCAACACTTTAGCTAAAGAGGGTATGGACGATAAGCGCAATTATATGGTGGCACTAGGCGCTAGGTTAATAGAACAAAACTCATCAGCTAAAACCGCAACACAAGCTAATGGTGATCAAACAGCATCAACATCCGTACTCGGTATATGTTGCTCTAACGTGTCGGAGGCTTACACGATAGCACTTAAATGGTGTGCTCATTATCTTGGGATAGTGGTTGATGACATTGTCTGTTCTATCAATCAAGAGTTTATTTCTAAGATTGCTGATGCCGGCATGATTACCGCTATTGTTAGCTCATGGCAATCAGGCGCAATCAGGGATGAGGATATGATACGTGCAATGCAAAAAATAGATATCATTGACCCAAGCGCAGATCCTGAAACCGTCAAGCAGGAGCTAAAAGACGCAGATCCTCGGTTGCTAGGTAATTTATGACAATTAACAAAAAACTACGAGATGAAGCAATCTCTCACCGCGTTAATCTAGTTGGTTATGAACATTACTTAATAAGAGAATCGCTTAAACTACTAAACGTCGTTGATAAACAGTTAACAGCCCAACTATATATTGCGTTAGATGATTTATCTTCTAGCGAATTTAAAATATCACGACTTGAATCAATGCTCAGTAGTGTTAAGTCATTAAATTCATTTTCTGATTATCTCTTTGGTGAATTAAATGCATTTAGTGAATATGAGAGTAATTATCAATATTCACTGTTTGAATCGTTATTACCCGATATTGTTAAAGCTAAGTACCCTTTAATGCAGATATCGCCGAATCAGTTATTTGCGGCGGTAAAAGCAAAACCATTTCAAGGGCGATTATTATCTGAATGGGTAAGTAATATCGAAGATGACAGGCTTAAGCGTGTTACCAATGCCGTTAGAACTGGTTATGCAACTGGTGAAACCACTGAACAGATTATTAGGAGAGTGAGAGGCACTAAAAAGAACAATTATAAAGATGGTGTTTTAGAAACTAGTAAGAGAAACGTATCATCATTAATTCGCTCAGCTGTATCTCACACAGCCGCCGTTTCTCGTGATGAGTTCGGAAAGGCTAATAGCGATTTAATAAAAGGCAAGCAATGGTTATCTACGCTTGATACTAGTACTACGCCGATGTGTATTATTCGTGATTTAAAACAGTATACATTAGATAACCAGCCTATTGGTCATGACATTCCATACGGTGACGGACCGGGTAAATTACATTTTTGTTGTCGGTCTGTTGAAACGTTTATACTAAAAAGTTATCGTGAACTAGGGATCGACATTGATGAGGTGCCAACAGGCACAAGAGCATCAATGGATGGTCAAGTTCCAGCCAAAACCTCTTATCTTGATTGGCTAAAAACACAATCACAGGAGAGGCAAGAGCAAATATTAGGGGTAGAAAGAGCGAGGTTATTACGAAATGGAGAAATTGAGCCAGAAAAGTTTTTCACTCGCGATGGACACTTATTAACAATTGACGAATTAAACAACCAACTTAGTGGTCAACTTTCAAATTTAAGAACAGTTGAAGATGTTGAAAATTGGATGCAAAGAAAAAGCATAGCTGCTAATGTTAAATTTCCGAAAGATACATCTCTCGAAAGCGCTAAAGGTGTTGCTGAAATATCAGAAGATATTATTAAAAGGTTCAATTTATCAAAACTCTCATGGTTAGGGACAAAAGATAAATTTTCGGAAACTGCGGCTGGTGCTTATAATTTATCTCAAAACTCAATTCACATGGCGCAATGGATGTTAGACCCAAGCGAATGGGAGGCAATTGCAGAAAACGCCGCCATGCTAGGGTTTAAAGATATGGCCATTTATGAAATTGATTTATCTCCAGATAAAAAACAGCTAGCACGGATAATTGCTAACTTGGATGTTTTACCTTACTCATCAGTTCAAAGCATAAAAGGAACAATAGCACATGAATTTGGGCACTATCTATATTATCAAGATGAGAAGTATTTATCTAAAATCACTCAAATTGCATATAATGACAAATGGGCGCATGTGCTAAGTTATTATTCTTCTGATTCAAATGAAGAGCTTTTTTCTGAAAGCTTTGCTTTGTATATGCTTGGCGATACTGAATCGAGAAAGAGAATTCATCCTTTAATACTAGAATGGTTAATAAAACATGACAAACGATAATCTAAGAAAGGTCCACGCTTTAATTCAAAAACAGCCGTGGGATGATGATATCTTAGTGGAGATACAAAAGTTAATTGATAACGAGCCAAATTTAGCCATTAAACGTATGATGGCTATGAGTATGAGTGCAGTTACCAATAAAATGGAAAACAGCAAAACAATAGATAAATAAATATTTATTAACATCTACAAGGTCGCTATATGCGGCCTTTTTTATTTTCAGAGCAAAGCTCAAATCCTGAGGGGAAATTATGTTATTTAGAGAAATTAACCGAAAGTTTTATTCAGAAGCACAAGAGGGCGGCGATGCTGGTGGTGGTGCAACAATCACCCCAGAAGTGCAAGCCTTAATAGATAAAGCAGTTGCTGAAAACACGCAAGGCTTAAAAAATAAAAATAATGAATTATTAGGTAAGCAAAAGGCATTATCTGAAAAACTAAAGCAGTTTGAAGGGATTGATCCTGACGCCGTCAAAACAATCTTACAGCGATTTTCAGATGATGAAGAAGCAAAACTTATTTCAGCAGGGAAAATCGATGAGGTATTAAACAAACGCACAGAGCGGTTTAGAAGCGAGTTTGATAAAAAACTTAAAGCTGAACAAGAGCGAGCTGATAGCGCACAAAAGAAAGCCGAAAAGTATAGCAGTATTGTGCTTAGCAACAAAATGACTAATGCGGCATTGAAAGCAGGAGCGTTACCAGAAGCATTAGAAGATATTAGTTTACGTGCCAAAGGTATGTTTATTTTAAGTGATGACGGTGAGGCTGTCGCAGTAGGACAAGATGGCGAACCTTTACTTGGTAAAGACGGTAAAACTCCGTTAACACCTCAAGAGTGGGTGGAATCATTAAAAGATAATGCTCCACACTTATTTCCAAGAGCCGAAGGCACTGGAGGCGGAGGTCATAAGGCAGGCGGTTCCAATTTAGTTCGTTCAAAAATGACCAGTACGGAAAAACACAACTACATCCAGAAATATGGTCAACAAGCATATTTAAAATTACCAAAAGATTAAGAGGAAGTTAAATAATGGCAACAACAGTAAATACAGATTTAATCATTTACAACGATTTAGCACAAACCGCATTTTTAGAGCGACGCCAAGATAACTTGGATGTATTTAATGCGGCATCTAATGGTGCAATTCTTATCGACAATGAATTAATTGAAGGAGATTTTCGTAAACGAGCATTTTATAAGGTTAACGGCTCTATTGACCCTCGTGATATTAATTCGGTTGATCCTGTTACAGGTAAAAAAATCGGTGCAGGCGAAGCTGTGGGCGTCAAAGTGCCATGGAAATATGGACCCTATGAAACAACAGAAGAAGCATTTAAACGCCGTGGGCGTGATATTTCTGAATTTTCAGAGGTGATCGGCGTTGATGTGGCAGATGCAACATTAGAGGGCTACGTTAAATATGCCATCAATTCTCTAATGGCTGCTATTGGTGCTAACACTGACATGACAGTAACCGCAGATATCGCGACCGATGGGAAGAAAACATTAACTAAAGGATTACGCAAATACGGCGACAAATTCAATCGTGTTGCTTTATTTGTTATGCATTCTACAACCTACTTTGACATTGTAGATCAGGCAATGGATAACAAGCTATACGAAGAAGCTGGTGTTGTGGTTTATGGTGGCCAACCGGGAACATTAGGCAAACCTGTATTAGTTACAGATTCTGCGCCAGTTGATGCGATTTTAGGTTTAGTTGCAAGTGCTGTAAAAATCACTGAGTCACAAGCTCCGGGCTTCCGTTCTTATGACATCAATACGCAAGAGAACCTAGCAATCGGATATCGTGCAGAGGGTACAGTTAACATTGACTTACTCGGTTATAGTTGGGATACATCAAAAGGCGCTAACCCAGATTTAGCCAAGCTAAGCAATCAAGTTAACTGGAAAAAACACTTTGACAGCAATAAATCTACCGCTGGCGTTTTAATCAAACTAGGAGCGCCAAACGTTAACAGCAGATCTGCCAAAGGAAATAATTAAAACAAAGGGCTTTACGCCCTTTTTTATGGAGCAATGAATGATTAATGCCGATCCTAATTCTAGCAACTTTAACAGTTATGCAAGCATTGATGATTTAGAGCATTTTGCTAACGCAAGAGATATAAGTTTACCTGACAATAAAGAATCATTGCTCATTAAAGCAATGGACTATTTGAATGGATTAAATTGGGCGGGTAAGAAAGCCAAACAAAGCCAAACTTTACCATTTCCTAGAAAGAATATTGTTTTGGATGGCTATTTATTACCTAGCAATGAGATCCCAACTCCACTAATAACAGCTCAATGCATGTTAGCTATTGAAGCTATTTCGGGTGATTTATTACCTAGTGTGCGTGAGGCTCCAGTAAAGTCGGAGTCTATAGCTGGTGCGTTAACAGTCGCTTATGCGGTCGATGAATCTGGCTTTAAACCGCAGTATACGGCTGTTATGTCAATATTGGGCGATTTGGTTGTTAGCAGTGGGTTCTCAATAAATTGTATTGCCGAGAGGTCGTGATGGTGAACTTTTATGAACGTTCATTTAATACAGCCTTGAAGCTCCTTTCAAAATATGGCATGAAATATTCCGTATTAAGGAAGGGTAAGGTATCGATTGTTAACGGTAAAGAAGTTATTACCGAAAATCAGACCTTTACTACAACAGGCATAAAAACCAATTATAACCCTATTGAGATTGACGGAACAGTTATTCAGTCGGGAGATGTTCAAATGGTTTTTTCTGCTGATGTTGAGCTGAAAATCAATGATATTGTAACCATTGACGGTGAAAAATACCTGATTAAACAGCCTAATCCCGTAAAACCTGCTGATGTTCTCATATGCTACAAAGCACAGTTGAGGAAAGCGTAAATGTCAAATAGCCAAAACTTTCTATCGTCTATCAATGCGTTTGTAGATAAAGCGAAAGCAAAAAATGAGCTTGTAGTTAAAAAGGCCTGTATCGAAATATTGCAAGATATTATCAGAATGTCGCCAGTGGGTAACCCTGAATTGTGGGCGATTAATCAAACCGCTGTAGCATATAACATTGCTGTTTCTGACTATAATTCATCTTTGCGAGATAATCCTGACAATCTAACGAAAAATGGGCGACTAAAGAAAGGGTTGAAAGTTAATGACTCCATGGACATCAAGAAAAGAGCGAATTATTCTGGTGGACGGTTTCGTGGTAATTGGCAAGTTACCTTTAATGTGCCTGCATCTGTTGAACTAGATAGAATTGATCCATCAGGAATGGACACGTTAAAAGATGGTATCGAGCAGATTGGGCGGTATACAAATGGTGTTCAGTCAATCTACTTTACTAACAACCTACCTTACAGTGTGAGATTAGAGTTTGGACACTCTAAACAAGCGCCTAACGGTATTGTCAGGGTCGCCGCACTAAATGCTCAAGTTCATTTTGAAAATGCCGCAAAAGGAGGTTAATAATTGATTTCGACAATTTCAGAATTGCTCGAATCGCATCTAGATATTATTGCCAACCAACTAGGTTTACCAATCATTTATGAAAACATTGAAGCAACACCTAATGACGAAATATACTTGAAATCCAACATATTGCCAGCAATCACAACCAGCTTTGATTTGGGCGGTAATTCACGGATTTACAAAGGAGTTTATCAAGTTAGCGTAGTAGCTCCAATTAACACTGGTAAATCACGCTCTCAGCAAATATCAGAAGCGATTATTAAGCATTTCAAACTCAATACAGAGTTAACCAAAGATAATTTTTCACTTTACATCAACTCAATACCAAGCGTTTATCCAGCTATCACGGATAAAACCACTTACACCATACCAATTAGCATGAATTACCGTGCTGATACATTAATTTAATTAGGAGTTTTACTATGGGTTTTGCATTACCTAACGGCGCACGTGTTTACGTGCAAAAATCAAAAGGCGAGGCTTTAGCATTTGAAACTATTACAAACGCCAAAGAAGCGGTTGTTACATTGAAAGCGAATCACGGGCTTGTGGTCGGTGATGAGGTTCTAATTGCTTCGGATTGGACAAAATTAAATAATGCGGTTGCTAAAGTATCGAAAGTTAATAATTTAGAGGTCATTCTTGGCAATATTAATACGACAAATGTCAGCGCATTTCCTGCTGATGAGGGCGTCGGAACATTAACTAAAATTACAGCTTGGGAAAGATTGCCACAGGTAAAAGAAGTTGCTACTGAGGGCGGTGAACAACAATTTGTTCAAATTCAATTTTTGGATGATGATACAGAACGACAATTACCAACCATTAAATCAGCAAAAAGCAAAAGCTTTACTATTGCTCATGACAGCTCTTTGCCGATCTATCCGCTATTGCAGGAATTAGATCAGACGAACGATGTGGTAGCAATGAAAATGTATGTACCGAAAGCAAAAGAAACTCGCTATGACGCTGTACGTGTGTCATTTGACCCAGCACCTGAAACAGCTATTAACGAAATTGAAACTGTAAAAATCAATACAACAGTCGAATCACCAGCAATCACATTTTACAAAGATAAATAAGGATAACTAAATGGCAAAATTTAAATTAGTCGCAGAACCAACGTTTAAATGTAATGTTTTAATTCCTCGAGCAGGTCAAGAGGACGGGCAAATCGAACTCACTTTTAAACATTACTCAGCAGATAAGCTCGCTAAACTTGAAGATGAAGTTAAAGATAAACAAATCGTCGATCTTGTCATGAAAATAGTTCAAGGCTGGAGCTTGGATGAAGAATTTAATCAAGAAAACATGCAAATCTTATTAAATAACTATCCTGCTGCTTGGCGTGCGATAACCGATACATACTATAAAGAAATGTTAGGTCAGCGCGAAAAAAACTAATTGAACTTGCCATTGCTCTATATACCCCCGAGCCGTCAAAAGATGAACTGGCGGCATTCGGTCTAACCGAAGATGATTACGCTGATGAGTATGTAGAAATATGGCAAGACAATTTAGATGTTTTTAAGCTATTTAAAGCAATGTCCACCCAATGGCGTACAAGCATGGGTGGCGTTACAGGGCTTGATTACAATTGCTTACCATGGGTTATGAAAGTTAACAACATAGCTGAAAACGAGACTATTTTTAATGATATTCAAATAATGGAAAGTGAAGCCCTGAAATTAATGCACAAATCCAAATAATTATTAGTTTAAAGGGTAACATTTGAAAAGTCACCCATCAGTCAAACCACCTTCGGGTGGTTTTTTAATGTCTGGAGAAAACTATGGCAGAAGAAATTACATCACTACAACTTAAAATTGATGTACAAAGCGTTGATGAAGCCAATAAAAAGCTAGACGTTTTTAGCAAGAAGGCAGAAGAAGCGGCATCGGCTACTGACGACTTGACAGAGGCAAAAAAACGCGGCTTAAAAGTAACCGATGAAGAACTGAGGGATTTTGAACGAGTTTATCAAAATGCGGTAAAAGGCGCAAAAGTATCACGAATTAAAGCCGAACAAGAAAGAAAGCTTATCGCAACCAGAAAGCAACTTGCGGCGTCTAGCGATAAATTATATGCCGGTTTTAGAAATCAGCTTGATAGTTTGAAAGACGTTAATACTGCATCAAAAGAATTGGAAAAAATAAGTAGCAGCGTCAGCAAAGCGTTCAGAAACAACGAGCTTGACCTTGGTAACTACACGCAATTACTACGAGATGTTGCAACAAAGCAAAGAGAAGTGACGACCGCTGAAAATATCGCAACAAAAGCGAAAACTGATTTTTTAAACAAATTAAAAGCACAAGTAGCAACTCAAAATTTATCTAAAGAGCAGTTATTGCGATATCAAGCTGCACAGCTCGGGGTTAGCTCATCCGCTGATGTTTATATTCGAAAATTAAGACAAGCAGCAACAGAGACACGCTCTTTTGGACATGTTACAAGAACAGCGACAAATCAAGCGGCTAAAATGCAAATGCAACTGATGAGTGGTAATTTCTCAGGGATGAACTCGCTTGGCATGTCAATGATCATGAAAAATGGCATAGGCAATACTTTTAGTACCCTGTTAACCTCGTTAAACCCTGTAAATATCGGTATTTCTGCTATGGTTGGCTTGCTCGGTAGCATGATACCAAAGCTTTTTGAAACCGAAAGCGCTACTGATAAATTAGCAGCAGCGCAAGACCGTTTAAATAGAGTATTGAATACAGATAAGAATACAGGTTTTACTTTCTTGTCTGACGATATGATGCAGTTACTTAAGAAAAATAGGCCGTTAGTTCAAGCAGCATTGAAATCTAGTGAAAAAGACTTAAAGACAACTATTTCAAATATCAAGAAAGAGTTGACATCGGGTATATCTTCAATGCAAAAAGCAAGCAAAGAATATGCTGATCTTCGTAGAACTGGTGGTGCGTCTGCATTAGAAGAAGTGTTAAAAAACATTAATAAAATTAAATCAGCCGGCAGAGATTTAAATGAAGAGCTTAAATATAATGATCAGGCGATTATTGGTGGCATTAACACAAAAATAGCGCGTTTTGCAGAGTATTTAAATATTACACAAGAGCAGTCAAAGAGCATATTAACGCAACTTTCTGATATTGATGCTGAAACAGACTCAATTAAAGCAGAGGAAAAAATAAGCAATTTAATAAATGAGTTGAGCAAGCTGTACATCACATCAGACAATAGCTCGGACAAATTTAAATCTTTGATTGACGGACTTGTTAAAATAGCAAACAAAGCAAGCGATGCCGCGTTTAAAGTCAGTTTCTTAAAAACATTAACTGACGTAGATAAAGCTGTAGACCCTAAAAAAAGCCCTTTTTATCAGTACTCTCAAATGATATTAACCAGAGGTCAACGCGTAACATCTGAAATTGCTGAAATGAACAGGAAGGCTGATGAAGCTAACAAAATATACAAGAAAGGGCAAGATGGTTATGTAACTGATGAAATGAGAAGATTGGCAGCAGCAAAAATAAGAGAACAAAATTCAGAAAAAGGAACTTCAGCAACTAATCTTTTACGCACATCACAACAGCAAGAAATCAGCTTAAAAAATCAACTTCAAGCATTGCGTGAGCAAGGCTCAACAGTTAGTGCTATAACATCCGAGCGCAAAAAGTACTTTGATTTACAAGCTCAGATTCAAACGCTAGAAAGTACTGGCAATAAATCAAGAATGTCAGCGCATGAAAAGTATGTGCTTGCGCATAAAGATGCTTTGCTTGCTCAGTTTGCTAAAAATGCTGCTATTAGTGAAGAAATTGCACAATACGAAACAGCGACTAAAGCGCTTCAAAAAATGCAAGAGTACACTACAAACTTATCTGCAAAATCTAAAGCTAGTGAAGCTACTTTTGGCATGACGTCAAAAAATGCGAATCGCTACAATGAAATGTCAGAGCTTGACGCTCAGCGTGATATTGCTTTAAAAGGTACGACAAATCCGAATGAAATAGCAAAAATCACCGAGGAATATAACAAGGCAAAACAAGCGCTACAACAAAGCTGGCAGCAGGAAGACATTAATCAAACTGATTGGTTTGCAGGGCTAAAAGTGGGTATTAATGAATTTTCAGAGGCTTCACGAAACATGTTTGATGCGTTTCGTGATTTAGGACAACAAACCATGAGTTCTGTTAGTCACTCATTAACTGAATTTGTTACAACTGGGAAAATGAGCTTTAAAAGTCTTACTAAGTCAATTCTCACCAACATTATTGAAATTATCAATAAGTTGCTAGTTGCTCAAGCAATACAGTCATCAATGAAATGGTTTGGAATGGCTAGCGCTGGTGCTGGTGCAGCAACGGGAGGGCTACAGCAAGCTTATAACGGTGGATTGATTCGAGGTTACGCAACTGGTGGGGATGTTAGATACAGCATTAACTCGTGCGGTTTTACAGGGCGAGGCAATAAGTATGAGCCTGCAGGTATTGTTCATAAAGGCGAATTCGTATTTACCAAAGAAGCGACAAAGCGTTTAGGCGTTGGCAATCTTTATGCATTAATGAACGACGCTCAAAGAGGATACGCAAGTGGTGGTGCAGTTAATCTTGGTCATGCCTCACCAATTGCTTTTACTCGTAAATCAAGCGGTTCATCTAACGCCGTAAACGTTACAGCTAACGTAACAGTGAATATGCCGTCTACCAACAATGATACGTCAGGCGTTAAAAGTGGTATTGATGCTCAATCAGCTCAAAAACAGATTGGCGCAGTCATTCAAAAAGAGATGAATGAAATGTTTAAAAAATCTGTTTCTCCTGGTGGAGAGTTATATAACATAATTAAAACAATGAGGTAATATGGCAATAGATATATTTAAATGGAAAACAATGGGCAATCCGAAACACGCCGATTCATCAAATATTAATGAGGCTGGATTTGGCGACGGATATGTCCAGTTATCCAGTAATGGTATTAATAATGCCAGTGAATCGTGGGACTTAACTTATACAGGATGTGTCAACGAAATAAAAGAAGTTCGTGATTTTTTGAACACGCATATTATAAAGTCGTTTAAGTGGAAAAATCCTTATGGCGAAGAAAAATTATATCGAGTTGTTAATAAATCAATCGAATCCGAATTTGTTGGCGGCAGAGTTGTTTCACTATCATTCAAATTTATTCAAGCTTATTCACCTTGATTAAAAACTGGTCAGTAAAGGCATTGATTTTATCAAAGTTTTTCTGATGTTTTTTGAGGGTGAACTCAACAACCCTTTTTTTAATCGCTTTTTTAATTCATTGAAAAATATAGATTAATTTAAGAGCTAGAAAAAAGGGTTATTTTGTGGAAATTGGTTAAATTTTAGTTAAAACAAAAGGCTATGTTTGATATAATCTAGTTCACCGCCGAGTAGGCGGCTTAGAAAAGTCATCAGCTGTATTCACAATACTAGTAAATGTTCACCGCCGAGTAGGCGGTTTTTTATTGCTCTTAACATAATGATCAAATAATATTAACGTAAAATTTAATATAAAATAGGATTATTATATGTCTAGCATTGAAGAAGATTTGCTTGAAGAGTGTTATTTTCCTAGTTCAATAGAAATAACGGAAGAAATTCCTAAGGGGATAAAGCTTGAAATAAAAAAAATTCAAGACAGGCAAAAATTAATGATTCGCCAAAAGTCTGCTTGTGATGTAAATCTGAGTGAACCTTATGAAATTTTTAACAATGTAGAAGATAATTATATTGATAGATTGTGCATTCTGTTAATAAGAGCATTTAATTGTGATTGTCACATTATTATGTCCAAAATAAAGCAGATCAATATACATGTCTTGGGTGAAATGATAGAAAAATCGTTTTATGAATTAAATGGATTGGGAGAGTTTAAACGAAACCTTTTTAGTGTATCTATTTCGTTTGAGTATTTTAATTTGAAATTAGATGAATTGGTTTTGTACTACAACTATTTAAACCCAGACCATAAAATAGACAATTTGATCGATCTTTAAATTATATTGAAAATGAGTATCGTATGAAAAAAATTTTATGTTATTTAACATTGATGTTAAGTTTTATTTCGTTTGTTTCGTCTGCATCAATTAAAAAAGAAAAGTATAATCCAGAAGGTAAAGAGTTGTTCACCTTCAATGAATATTCTTCTGCTGCTATTGAGTTAAATCATTATGATTTTTTGTATTCCTCTCCGAATGAGTATTCGGGCTTTTACCCATCCTATAAAAAATATAAAGGAATGGAAGCTTATTGGGATAAAGATGTTAAAGTTGGGCGTGATGTTTATAAGAAATTAATTTTAAAAAATAGCGAGGTTCTTTATATCTCTGACTTCAAAACTTATAACCAACTAGAAACCAAAAAAAACTATGAAAAACGGTTAAGTGAAATAGAAAAGTTGAAACAATTTACATTTCCTAACATTGATGAATTATCAGTTACAAAAGTAGTAACAGAACCAAAAGATGTATATATAATTACTTTTTCAAATGGTTTAAAGCTATATAATGAGCAGTTAGACGGACTTTCACTGTTGTCTAAAAAAATAACGGATGCAAATGATTTTCGTCAGTTGATTGATATTATTAATACAAAAAATATATATTTTACATATGACCCAATTGATAATTTAGCTAAAATTAAGCTAGATAGTGGTTCATTGAAAATGTATCTATCTGTTTATCAAGAAAAAGTATATTTAACAATAGTTAGAGCTATTTTTTATAGCTATGACGGAATTATGGCCCAAAATTTTAAAATATATCAAAACGGCAATAAGTACAATTCTCATAATGATCTTACCTTTGACAGGGAAAGCGGTAGTGATATTTATGAATGGTATGACTTTATATTAAATAATGAATTTATTTCATACATTAACTCACTTGATGATTCGCAAGATGCCATTATTAGATTTTATGGTATAAAAAGGAATAATGATGAAAATATAGATTCAAAATCTATTGCTAAAATGAAAAAAATAATCACTTTAAATGAAATGTTATCTAAATATTTAGTACTTGCTATCGATAATAAGGATATTAAGTAAATTATGATTATGTCATGTAATAAAAATCAAAAAATTATTAATTGATATTGACTACCAAAGAATTTAATCAAACCCTCTAAGAGGGTTTTTTATTATTTAAAATAAGGTAAATACATGAAAGTTTTTTCCATAGTTTTTCATGATAAAAATGGCGTAATATTTGCTACAGATCGGCATGAAGATTGTTGGATAAGGTTATTTGGGAAGAATTATGGTCGTTTAACAAAAGTTAGAGACCATAATGAGTTTATTAAGACGGGAAGCATGATGAAATTAGTTGAATTACGTCAGGAGTCCGAGATAGACCCAAGTCTAATAGTTTCAATACCAAGTGTTTTGTGGCGTCTACAGGAAGCTCTTTCAACTTACCAAGATATGTCTTCTTCTCAGTCTCAGTTAATGAAGATTGCTTGATAATATCTTCCAGTTTTTCTAATGTTTCATTGTGAATTTTAATAGTTGTAACATTAAGTATTGAAGATAGACCGCCGTCATCACGGATAAAATCTATGCCTTTTGTTGTTATTATTAAAGCCGAATCGTTAACATGATATCCATCAGATGTTTGATAAATAGAGTTTTCAGATATTAATCTATGATCAATTAGATATTTAAGATTGGCAATAATATTATTATCATCCCCAAATTTATTTAAAATGAACATGCACTTTTCTTCTTCTAAAGAGTAGGGAAATACATCATATAATGATGTTAGCAATTCATTTTGTATTTCTCTTGGAAATTTGTCCATCATGATTCCTATATAGGTTAGGGGTTATTTTTTAGTTTGATTTTTTTGTAATTCTTCTTGGGCAAGATGGTTGGGTATAACCACTCTAAATATATAAGTTTGAATATCCATATTAAGCTTATTAGCTTGCTCCATCATTAAATCGTATTTTTCTTTTGGTAAATTTAAGTAGACACCAATTTCTTCTTTTCCTTTATCTACATCAGATAAATCTGTTTCTTCTCCGTATGCCAACCAAGAAAAAGGTACGCCTAAATGATTCGCTAGTTTTGAAATTATATTTGCTCTTGGTTTATTTTTACCTGCTTCATACCTAGATATTTGGGCAGCAGCAATACCAGTTCGTTTGGATAAGTCTTCTTGAGAATATTCAAGTTGAGCTCTTCTTTGTATTAATCGTTTTGCAAAAGTGTCATTATTTATCATAAATAGTATTGAAATGTATTGACATGGTTAATTATTAGAATTAGTATACTATACATTCCATGACACTTTAAGACATTTAATTATTAATTATGAAAACAAGAAAAAGTATATCTTTAATTAGAGATCATGTTGGACTAGATAAAAAATTAAAATCTAAATTATCTATATTTAAAAATGGCTGTCATGAGTGGAATGGAGCTAAAAATTATGATGGCTATGGAATGATTTGGTTTGAAGGATATTCTTGGGCTACTCATAGAGTTGCTTATGAATTAGCTTATGGTGCTATACCTCAAAATAGCAAAAATTTTTGGGTATTGCACACGTGTGATAATCCGTCGTGCTGTAATCCTGAACATTTATATGTTGGTTCTCCGTCTGACAACGCAAAAGATTGTGCCGAAAGATGTAGAAAAAGTGTAGGTTGGCGTTTGTGGGCTAGTCAAGATCCTAATTTTGACCCAAAGAGAAAAGTAGGGACTGTTTATTATGAATACAGAAACGAAATAAAAACTTTACATGAATGGGCTGAACTTTTTGGTATCAATGCGAGAACTTTAGATCAGCGATTTGCAGCAGGATGGAGAGAGGAAGACATTCCTACACCTGCTAATAAATATAAAAGACATTTATCAACAGACTGTACTACTCACTATAGAAGGTTTTCAGGTATAGCAGAAGTAAATCAATATTTAGCAAATAAGGAGAAAAAATTGAAAGAAAATAAAGTACCAGTATCAGCTAGAATTCCAGATTGGATGAAATCTATTCTTGAGAATTCAGCTATTAAAAATGATAGAAATTTTAGTTTAGAACTAATTAACAGAGTAAAGCAGTCATTAACAGAGGAGGAAAAGAAAATTGCAAACATCTAGAAAAGCAAAAACCCCAACATCGGCAAATGTTGAGGTTCAATCATTAATCCCAAACCAAATAGGAATCAAATCTATGAAAAATGATATAACTTTAGTTAATAAAAGTCAATTGACAATGTCTAGTCGTGAGATAGCCTCTTTAACAAATAAGAGACATGATCATATATGTCGAGATATTCGGGCTATTTTAGTGGCGTTACTTGGTGGTAAAGATGGTGATTATATCCGTAACCCAAATTTGGGTTACCTTACAAATCAACATGTTAGCTGTGATCAGTATGATTTTAAAAATCCTAATGCGTGGGAATATCATATATCGAGACGGTACACGGAAATATTAATTACGGGTTATGATATTAAACGTCGAACAGCAGTTATTGATCGCCTTTATCAACTAGAAGAAGCTAACAAGCAATCTCAACTAAAACTTCCAACAACAAAAGAGCTTGCACTAATGGTTATTCAAGCCGAAGAAGAAAATGAAAGGCTGATGATAGAAAATAAGACGCTAGGATCTCAACTTGAAGAAATGAAGCCAACCGTTGCTGCCTTTGATCGCATTGCGACTAAAGCAGAAGGTAGCATGTGTATTACTGATACTGCCAAGCATTTACAAGTTCAACCAAGAAAATTCTTTCAAGAATTAAACTCAATGGGTTGGATTTACAAAAGAACAGGCAGTCATCATTGGCTTGGATATCAAGATAAGGTTAAGCAAGGGCTGTTAGAGCATAAGATTACAACAGTCTCAAGAAGTGACGGCAGTGAAAAGATAGTAGAGCAGGTGCTAGTTACTCCAAAAGGGTTAGCGAAACTATCACAAATTTTATCACAAGAAATCGCAGCTTAACCAATTAACAACAAATTATAAGCCCCCAAAGAGGGGCAATTACGAGGATATAGCATGTCAAATCAATTAATGTTTAATGATTCACCAGTACAATTAGTCAATCATAATAATCAAATTTGGATTACATCAGCAGAACTGGCTAAGGCTTTACAATATTCAAATAGTAAAGCTGTAACAATGATTTATAATAAGTATTCTGATGAATTTACATCTTGTATGTCTCAGGTACTCGAAATAAGTACCTCAGGAAATTACATGAAAAAGGTACGAATTTTCTCACTTAGAGGTTGTCACTTAGTAGCAATGTTTTCTAGAACGCCAATCGCAAAAGAATTCAGAAAATGGGTTCTTGATATTTTGGATAAAGAAACACATCAGCAAACTTTCTCCCCAACCATAGCCCATATACCACATCAAGGGCGTTGGGTAGTCCGATATATTGAAGACAAAGTAGAAGTTAAAAATATTGATGGTAAAGTTTGCATTGATAATACGTTGTTTCTTCAACTTCAAAAAGATTCAGTTTATTATCGAAATAAATTGATTGAGTTGAATGATAAATTAAAACAATTTACTACACTAACAAATAATTTCATGGAAAGAACAAAAATCACAAGTGGTGAGTGTAGCGCATCACTTTTTTCAGTGCCGCTTAAATTGATTATCTAAATTAAAACTCAAATTCAAATCAATGCTTATAATTGTAGCTGGGTCCCGCCTTTTATGGCGGGGAATATGTCTAGTTTTTAATAATACACAGATTGCCGTTTAAATATATTAAGGTTATCATGAATATAAACTTAAACAATGAAGATATTGATATAATGAAAACCAACTTTGCTAGAATTGCATCGTATTTTTATAAAGGGGTTACCGTTAATGATGCTTTAAGAGAAGCAATTATGAACTCCATACAAGCTAACGCCACCAATATTTGTATTGATTTTCAATTTGCTTACGAAAAAACACTAGATGGAGAAGAATCAAATCTTGGTAATTTAAATAAATTAATTATAGAAGATAATGGCGATGGATTAACTAGACAAAATATTGATGCTTTCCTTGAGGTGGCAACTGAACACAAAAAAAATATTGGCGGAAAAGGGCTTGGGCGCATTTCTTTTTTAAACTTAGCGTCAACAGTTAAAGTTGAAAGCGTTTCAAATGAAAAGAAAAGTGTAGAATTTGATTTTACATTTAAAACAGATGAGAATGATATCAAAATATCTAATTGTAATGATGAACAGCATTCTTACACAAAAATATATTTAAGTGATTTAAATTTAAAGCATCCGAAAACGCAAGTTGTTTCTTGTGTTAATTTTGTAAAAGAAAAATTTAATTTGATGCTTTTTCTAAAACAACAAGAAACCCAAAAAAAGATTTCTATTAAGTTTTTAGTCAATGGAAGATTGTTTGATGAGGTAAGAAGCAATGATATTTGTTGTTTCAAAACAATCAATCATATAAATAATAACTGTGAGTTTTTAATATATGCTTTTAAGAACAAAGAAAAGCAGGGGGTACGTATATATTATTGTGCTAATAATATTCAAGTAAAACCAGTAGTGATATCTGAAACTTTTCATACAGAATATGTATTTGCTATTACATCAAATTTTTTTGATGAAAAGGCTAATGCAGAAAGAACGCAAATTGATTTTCAATCTAATGATAAGTTAGCTCAAGTAGATATGTTATTAGCTACCCCTAATAACAATTTTGAAAAAGAGTTGAAAGATATATGCCTTGACGTTATTCATAATTGCGAGCCTAACATCAAAGAAGATAATCAAAAAAGGCTTGGCAAACTAGAAGAAAAATATGGCTATATAAATTTTAATGATATTGATGTTAATAGTTTGGAGTTTAATGAAAAAAACATCATTGATTCCTATAGAAATAGAATAAATCAAAAAGAAGATAGACTAGCTATGTTACTCGATAAACCTGATATTTCCGCTGATGAATTGGTTTGTGAAGTGATTGAGCAAAATAAACATGAACTTGCAAAATATATCTTTCATAGGGATTTAGTTGCGAAAAAAGGGTTATCTTTAACTAATTCAAACGAAAATGAAGATGTTTTACATAACTTATTTTTTCCACAAAAAACTAGTGTTGTGGTTGATGATAAAACCGAAAATAATAAAAATCACTTATATCAAAGTTGTGTATGGCTTTTGGACGATAAATTTATGTCTTATACATACACAGCATCAGATATAACAATAAAAAAAATCAATACAGAAATAGGTAGTAATGATTTTGATTGTACATCAGAAAAAAGACCTGATTTATTTATTTTGTATAATAGCCCTGAAGAAAGCGAGTTGCTTAAAGACGTTGTCTTGATTGAGTTTAAGAAAGGTAATATTGATTATAAAGAAAAAACTTCTGCAATCGATCAAGTTGATGAATATAAAGAAAAACTCAAAAAAATTGTAAGTAATATAAATAACTTTTATTGTTATATTATCTGTGATTTTAAGGCTGATGACGTAGATATTGAAAGAGTTATGACTAATAGAGCATTTACGAAAGTTTTTAGTAATAACGGATGTATGTATTATGGTTATTTACCAGGTTCAAAGACACATGTAACTTTTGTTTCATCAAACAGTATTTTTGCGGATGCTGTTGCGAGAAATAAAACATTTTTAAATATCTTAAAAGGTAAAAATAATAACTGAAACTAAATTAGTTTTGACACTAAAACAAAGATTACGGACAAATATACGAACAAACCACCTTCGGGTGGTTTTTATTATCAGTTATCTTCATAATGAAGACGACTTAAAGCTAACATGTTGATTTGTAAGGTAACCCAAATTTGGGTTACGAGCGGCGTGTAACAGTCAAATATATAGCACCTATTAATTTTTTGTAATTAGTATAAATTTTCTTTACTCTTTACCTTATGGTATTTATAATCAACTTAAGGTTGAGCTCTCATTTGTTATCAGTTTTTTATGTGAAACTTTTAATGAATGTTAGTGTTCTTCGGTGTAGTTGCTCTGTGCAAATAAACAGGTGATTGTAAATGTGTGGTCAAGAAGGAAAACAACGATTCCTCTGGTGTGATAAAATAACAATTAAGGGCATCGCTGTTTTTATGTCATTATTAGTTGCTTTAATTATTAGTCTTACTGTTTCTTATCTTGTAATTTTTAATATTAATGAAAATGTACATAAGTCGTTATATGAATTATATATGGTGTATATTGTGGCGGGTTTTCTATCAACATGGTTAATTATATTGGCTGTATTGAGATATACTTTATCTAAAAGACATTGTTCATAGGGAGGGTGTATGGCTTATTCTACAATTGCTGTAGCAAATACAATATTAGAGCTTGCAGAAAAAAAGAACATTAAAATTTCTCCAATGAAAATGCAGAAATTAATTTATTATGCTCAGGCTTGGTATTATTATTTAAATAATGAACCTCTTATTGATGAACATTTTTCTCGCTGGCAATACGGACCAGTTATTCCTTCTTTATATCATGAATTAAAGTACTATGGGGCAAATGATATTACTTCTAAAATAGTTAACTTCGAGTTTGGATATGATGATGGGGTTGTTGTTGAGCCTATAATTAAAGATAAATTGATCGGTAGGCATTTAGATAAAATTCTAGAAGTATATGGTTCATATTCAGCACAGGAATTATCAAATATGACTCATCAAGAAGGAACTGCATGGGCACTTAAGGGTGCAGATGGTTCAGTTATTACTTTAGATGAAATGAAACGAGAAACTGTGTGACTTATGAGTAAAGCTTCTCTTGAAAAGATAAAAGTTAAATTTCCTCCAGAAACTGAGCAGAATATTAGTGGTAGTGTAGATAAACCACCTAAATCAAATGACTCAGATTTAGACGCTGAAGAGAAAAGAGTAAGAGTATCTATAAAGCAAGAACAATTTGAAAGAGAAAAGGCTGATCGTCAACTTAGAGACAAATATTCATTCAAGGCATTTAAGGTAGTAAAAAAATCACTGTGGGGATGGGCTATATTACTTTTTGTTTATGGGGTTGTTAAATTCTTAACTAGGCATGAAAACGGAGGGTTTGAGATTTTTTCAGATCAGGTTTTAATTGCAATTACAAGTGCGACAACATTAAATATATTTGCAGCGTTCTTGAGTTTAATTAGAGGTTTGTTTCCCTCCATAAAAAAAGAGAAAGAGAAAGAGAAAAAGAAAAAGAAAGAGAAAGAGAAATAATTTATATTGAAGATTTAACAAAATAATACTAATTCATTTATTGAAAACCTAAAGCTCGCAGTTGCGGGCTTTTTTTATATCTGGAGGAAATATGACGATAACCCAAGATTTGCAATCTCTTGAGGGGAATCAGCTTATACAGCTAATAGAGGTGGATGGAACTAAGTTTGGGCTTGACGAAGTACTGAGATTTCATGCCCATAACATTTCACCTGATGGGTGGGCGTCATTTGCCGCTGAGAATTTACCATCAATAAAATGGCAAGGTAAAGAATATTTACCGTATCCATATGAACTAAAAGATATTGAATTGAGCAGCACTGGCTCACAACCAACACCAAGACTATCCGTCGGCAATATAGACGGCCGAGTAACTCGGCTTTGTCTTGATTATGATGATTTGGTTCAGGCAAAAGTTAAGATCCATACAACAATGGCTAAGTATCTTGATGCGGATAATTGGCTTAATGGAAATCCTACCGCTGACCCAACCCAAGAACGAGTTCAATTATTTTTTATCAATAACAAGCGAGAAGAAACAAAAGCGACCGTTGAGTTTGAGCTGTGTTCGCCTTTTGACATACAAAATCTTAAATTACCCACACGGCAAATAACAACGGTTTGCACTTGGTGTATGCGTGGGTGGTATAGAACGGGTACAGGGTGTGATTATGCCGGGAATAAATATTTCACTAAGGACGGTATAGCAACGGATGATCCTGCTAAAGATCAATGCGGCGGATTATTAAAGGATTGTAAAGCTCGCCATGGCAACAATCCCCTCCCTTTTGGTGGTTTCCCTGCGGCGAATTTACAAGGTAAATGATATGAGACAAAAATTATTAGATGCTATAAAAAAACATGTTGAAAGTGAATATCCTAACGAGGCGTGCGGTCTGATTGTTGATACGGGTAAAACTCAAAAATATATATCTTGTAAAAACATATCAGACAATCCCAAAGAGCATTTTTTAATCTCACCTGATGAGCAACTGGAAGCCGAGAAATTGGGTGAAATTATTATGATTATTCACTCTCATCCTGATGTGGTATCACTTGTCCCGTCGGAATTTGACCGTATTCAATGCGACTATTCAGGCGTGGAATGGGGAATTATGTCGGTTCCGGATGGTGATTTTTGCACAATATCACCGCGTGTAAATCGGGATTATACAGGGCGTCAATGGTTGTTGGGGTATGCTGATTGTTGGGCATTAATCATGGACTACTATAAACGTGAGCACAACATCTATCTAAAAAATTATTCTGTCGCTCACGAATGGTGGGAGAGTGGAACGGAAAATATTTACGATGACAACTGGCAGGAAGAAGGTTTTGTAGAAGTTGAGCTGAAGGACATGAAAATTGGTGACATCATTATGATGCGAATTGGCTCACAAGTTACAAACCATGCCGCTATTTATTTTGGTGACAATCTTATTCTACATCATCTGTACGGGCAATTATCATCAAGAACGCCATACGGTAAATATTTTAGAGATAGAACCGTTCGAATAGTACGACACAAGGAGTTATTTAATGCTGAGTAATGTAACGTTTAAAGGCGCAATGGCGAAACAATTTGGCAAAAATCATCAATACGATGTGCAAAATATTAAAGAATTATTGCGAGCATTATGTGCAACGATAAAAGGCTTTGAAAAATACATGAGTTCAGCGCATTTAAATGGCGTTAAATTTGCCTTTTTTGTTGATGGTAAAAATATTGGTATAGATGAATTTGATATTAATGCTTGCGGTAAACATTACATGATTATGCCTGTATCGCAAGGGGCAAAAAGTGGCGGAATGTTACAAATTATTATTGGTGCCATTGCGCTGGTGGCAGCATTTTTTACGGCAGGATCTTCACTTGGCGCGTGGGCGACAGCAATGACTGCAACAACAGTTACCGCAACTTCAATTTTAACAGGAATAGGTATTAGTATGATGCTTGGCGGGGCTGTTCAATTGCTTACACCTCAGCCGAAATTTAACGCTGGTGGTTCATCAAGTACTGAAAATAAACCAAATTATGGGTTTGGCGCACCAGTTAACACCAATGCTGTAGGATACCCAGCCCCTGTTTTACTCGGTGAGCGAGAAATTGGCGGCGCGGTAATTAACGCTGGTATTTATTCAGAAGATCAACAATAGGTGGATTATGCATTTAATAGAAGGTCAAAAAGGTGGTAGTAAAAAACAGCACAATCCGTATGAACAACCAGATAATTTGCTTTCAACTGCTAAGCTTAAAGCATTGATTGCATTGAGTGAGGGTGAAATTCAAGGAGATCTGAACGAGCAAAATATTTATATTGACAATACTCCGTTAGCTAACGCTGATGGTTCACGTAATTTTAATGGTGTTACTTGGGAGTTTCGTAATGGATCACAAACTCAAGAATATATTAAAGGTATCCCTGAGATAAGTAATGAGTTGCGAGCAAATTACATAGTAAAGGCGAATAAACCATGGGTGCGTTCATTTTCTAATTTGGATTTAGATGCCATTAGAATTAAATTGAGCGTACCAACGTTAGTTGAATATAAAGATAACGGCGATGCTGTGGGTACGGTGGTGAACTATACAATTGATTTATCAACAGACGGCAGTGCTTTTCAAACTGTTGTTAATGCTACATTTAATGGGAAAACGACATCTGAGTATCAAAGAGATCACCGCATTAACCTTCCTAGTGCCATAGACGGGTGGGCGATTCGTGTTAGGCGGTTAACGCCTGATTCTAAAAGCGGTAAATTAATGAATACTTTTGGCGTTTCTTCATATGCAGAAGTGATTGATAGTAAATTGCGATATCCAAATACTGCTTTGCTTTACATTGAGCTTGATGCTAGTCAGTTTAACGGGTCGGTACCTAAAATCAGTTGTAAACCCAAAGGGAAGCTCGTTCAGGTTCCAGACAATTACGATCCTGTTAGTCGAACATATTCGGGAGTTTGGCGGGGTGGCTTTAAAATGGCTTATACGAATAATCCTGCTTGGCTTGCTTATTATCTAATGCGTGATGAGATAGCGGGCATGGGATTACGGATTGATTCTACTATGATAGATAAATGGTCTATTTATCAACTAGGGCAATACTGCGATCAGATGGTATCTGATGGGAAGGGTGGCAAAGAACCACGTTTTGCTTGTAATGAATATATACAAAGCCAAGAGGATGCTTACACAGTACTTAAAGACTTGGTGGCGTCATTTCGCGGGATAATTTTTTGGGGTAATGATCAGATTTGTTTAACGGCTGACATGCCGCAAGACGAGCCTGATTTTATCTATCATCCATCAAATGTTATTGGGGATTTTGCTTATTCAGGTGGTTCATATAAAAATCGATATACTTCGTGCTTAGTTGCTTATTCTGACCCTAATAATCATTATTGTGATGATGTCGAGGCGGTGTGGGATCATAATTTAATGCGTCGATACGATGTTAATGTAATGAAATTGACTGCTATAGGTTGCACATCACAATCAGAAGCCCAAAGAAGGGGACGTTGGGCATTACTTTCAAATGCGAAAGATGAGGTAATAACTTTTACTGTTGGATTAGATGGGTATATTCCTATGCCAGCTAGAATTATTGGCGTTGCCGACCCGTCCCGTTCTGGTAAAGAAAACGGTGGACGAATCCATGCTGTTTCTGGTCGAAAAATAACGTTAGATAGAGTCGTTGACTATGAACCGGGAGACAGATTAGTAATTAATTTGCCAGATGGGACAGCGCAAAGTAGGACAATCAAAACTATTGGAGCAGATAAAAAAACGATTACCGTTTCTGCAAATTATAAAATGACACCTGTTGCTGGTAACGTTTGGTGTATAGATAGCGATAATGTTGCGATTCAATATTTTAGAGTAACATCAATATCAGCGACTGAAAAAGGCCAGTTTTCAATAACGGCCATTCAGCATGATCCTAATAAGTTCAAATATATTGATGAGGGTGTTAGGCTTGAATCAAAACCAATTACAGTTACTCCACCAAGTTCAATTTCTACTCCAAAAAATATTGTTGTTTCAGAAAGTAGCTATATCTCACAAGGATTGTCAGTTGCTTCTTTAAATGCAGCATGGGATTCAGTAGATGGCGCTACGAACTACGTTGCGCAATGGCGAAAAGACAATTCAGCGTGGATTAATGTTGGACGTACAAACGGCACAAATTTTACTGTCGAGGGAATTTATTCAGGTGTTTATGAAGTTCGTGTAAGAGCAGTTAATGCAATTGATGTCTCATCTCCTTGGGCATACTCACAAGCGACCTCAATTAAAGGTAAAGTTGGCAAGCCAGATAAACCAATTGGATTTACGGCTAGTGAAGATGTTGTTTTTGGTATTGATTTAAAGTGGTCGTTTCCTGACGGTAGCGGTGACACAAGTCATACTGAAATCCAATACTCTACTAATGAGAGTGAAGAAAAGGCGCTACTGTTAAGTAATGTTACGTATCCAAGTTGTAGTTATTCACAAACAGGATTATCAATTGGTCAAGTGTTTTTCTACCGTGCTCGATTGATTGATCAGATCGGAAACGTTAGCGACTGGACAGAATGGGTGAGGGGGATTTCTAGTACAAATACTAACGATTTAACCGATCATATTTTTGATGAAATCAAAGAAACCGATGCTTGGAACTCTCTTATTGATTCAGTTGATAATGCGGCGATTAGTTCAATAGAAAACGCAAAGGCGATCATTGAAAATGCGTTAGCTAATGATACCGAAACACGCCGTCGTAGAATTGAAAATGGTAACTTGTCAGCTGAAATCAGCGAAACTAATTCTGTTTTATTAACTGAAAAAGAGGCGACAGCAATCGCTTTGAAGGAGCTCCGCTCTAACTATGGAGATGTTAGTAGTAATTTATCAGAACTAAAACAAACGACCGCAGAACAAAATGCTGCCACAGCTAAATCAATTGAAGCTATTAATACTAAAGTTGGAGATGTTACAACATCTATTTCAGATGTTAGTGAAACCGTAAATAATCTCAATGGCAAAATTTCAGCTCACAGAACCATGAAAGTTCAGGTTGATAATAAAGGTCAACAGTATGTTGCAGGTATGACGATGGGAGTGGAAAACACTGATAAGGGAATGCAAAGTAACGTCATCTTTCTTGCTGATAAATTTATGGTTATGAACCAAGCGAATGGCGATCCAGTGCCGGCGTTTATCATAAAAGATGGTAATGTGATCATGAATGGCGCAATCATCGGTAGGGCGTCATTAAATTTTGCTACAATTTCAGACACGATTCAATCTGAAAATTATGTTCCAGGGAAAGCCGGATGGAAGTTGTTTAAGAATGGTAATTTTGAAATAAATAGCTCTTTTCTTGGTGGCGGGCGAATTGAGTTAAATGGCAATGGTTTAGCTGTTTTTGATGAAAAAAATATACTGAGGGTATTGCTTGGTAACCTGAGGAGGTAATATGCCAAATTTTGGTTTAAAAATTTTTTATCAAGACGGTCCTGACGTTTTACTGGATTCGTCTTGCACTATGTGCTGTATTCTAGGAATATGCTGGGTTGGACAACGTCAAACCGGTATTTTTGTGCCCGATGGTTATCAGTATTACATGCATTTAACAAATGGTTCTGGGTATAATATTGATTTTGAGGTAGATGAAGATGGCACCAATATTTGGGTGTGCGGCGCTTTTGATTCAAGAAGTTATTTGGATCACAATCGGCAGGTTATTTTGGAAAATGGAGCTAACGCGTGGGGATATGGAGGTGACAGCGGTAGTGGGTATAATCAACTGTGTATAATAATTGGTTATCCGATACACAATCCTGCATCAGGATTCGGTATTTCATTCACGGGTCAAAATAATTTTTTCTCCATTAATCAGACGTCATTGTGCGCACCTGTAGTATTTAAGGGGGATATTACAATATCAGCTAAAGACGGATGGCGACCAAGCAATATTAATCCGTACCTGAACTTCAACAATTGCGCAGTCTTTGTTTATAGTGAAAAACAGGATTTATCAATTGGAATTGGATATAATCGAAATATTGATGAGCACGTATTATTTGCGCACAACACTGACGGTGTCAAGCTGGGCCATGATATTTCTATAAAAGTGGTTGTTTTTGCAAAACAAAAAATTGTAAATACTCAATCAAAATATGGAATGAGAATTTACAATGCCTCTGGTGAAATAGTCTATGATTCAACATCTGGAATTTTAATTAACCCACAATTATTCAGCTTTGGATCGATTAACCTTAGAGAGTTCGTTAATATACCAAACATTAGACGCCCCATGTTTATTCCAACATCCATCGGCGGTTATGCGAGTTTTGATAAATACAGCGGCGTTACTAAACAGATTGGATTTGCTTCAAATGGATTTAGTCTAGCGCCATCTTATATAAATCATGAAAATTATAAATGGACCCATCCATTTAACGGAAAATTTACTTCAAATTTTCCGTTAATGATTTTAGATGCTGAAAATTATTTTAAATTTTAAAAAGGGAGCAATGATGAAAAAAATAATATTACTATCCATATTGTTATTTTCTAGCAATTCGTATTCTGAAAATTTAAATTGCAATGCAATTTATAAAGAAAAAACGTTAAGGGGAGCAGTAAAAAGTTTTGAAATTAGTAAGGTTAGAAAAATCAATGACAATCACTATGATTTAAAGCTCAAGTTAACTGGATCGATACGACAAAAATTGGATAATTTTCCGACTGAGAAAACTCACAATTTAATTGACGTCAAATGTGCAAATGTCGAAAAAGAGAGGCAGTTAAAATCATTATTTAAATTATTCAATACAACCGCTCATGTAGCGGTTTTTTCATGTCTAAAATTTGAGGAAAATTATGTCTTGGTATAAAACAGGCACAATAAATGTAACTAATGGTAGCAATACTGTGATCGGTTATAACACAAAATGGACAAATCCATTAATAGGAGTTTGCTCGGGACAAATGCTGATATTACAAACACAAAATACAATAGAAATATATGAAATTGCATCTATTCAGTCCGACACTCAGCTAACACTAGCAAAAGCGTATTCTGGAACGAGTAAAACAGGCATTACGTACGAAATACCAACATCACCGAAAGTTTCCATCGAATCATTGGCATTGCGAGTATCTGAAATGTTGAATTATTATCAAATTCAACTTGATGCATGGCAGTCGATATTAACAGGTGATGGAGAGGTGACGCTAACCGCCCCAGACGGGAGAGTTGTTACTATACGATCCCAGCTATCAATATCAAATGAATTAGTAAAACTTGTTGAGCAAAGTCAGGGTTTTGCACAATCAGCACGCGAATCCGCAACAACAGCAACTAATGCTAGTGTATTAGCTCAGACATGTTCAGATTCAGCTAAATCATATTCAGATAGTGCTAGCTCATCAGCTACAGCGTCACGTAACTCAGCTCAGCAATCTAGTAATATTGCAAATGCTGCTAAAGTGTCTGAAAACAACGCTAAAACATCTGAACAAAATGCCGCCAAATCGGCAGATGAGGCAAAAAAATCGGCATTGTCACTCGACACGTCAAATTTTGTTAAAAAATCGGCTGAAAAATCTCAGCACATCGATGGTTTGTTAGATGTAAAATTTTTAACAGAGCAGGATCAGCGTGTTTACTCACCGAATAATAAACCGACGGCTGATGATATAGGCGCTGTTCCCGCTATTAGAGAGGTTTTGGCTGAATCACCTATTTACCGAGTAGCTGCTCATGTTGTCATTAGAGACATGATTGGTGACCAGCGTTTAATGCCATTTCGTCGTAATGAATTACCGTTTGGTTGGTATTTTCGAAATGGTGATAATTTTTTGCTGTCGTCACCGCAAGGGCAGGCATTAAACAAACTATCAGTTAACTATAAAAATGACCACAAAATCACTATTAAAACAATTAACGGTCAACAATACATAAACCTCCCGACGGCATTCTCAGGAGGGCGAGGATGTTTTGAGCGGGCAGTTGATGGTGAAAAACGGCAGGTTGGTAGTATAGAGACGGATGCTATCAGAAATATAACGGGGTACACGTCAATGTATAGCTACAACACCAGAGATAGCGGTGATAGCGGAGCATTTCGTCGGGTTGCGGTTGCGAGAAATGCAGTAGGGGGAGCTAATCCAGTTCAAAATACTGTGCTAGATAATTTTTGGTTTGATGCATCGCTGCAGGTGCCAACAGCAAACGAAAATAGACCAATTAATATTGGTATGACACCTGTAATTTATTTAGGAGTTTAATATGATTAATTATTATTTTGATAACACAAATGAACTAAGACCGTTTACACATAAATTAGAAGCTAATGATGATACATTACCGCCAGACAATGCGTTACGGATTGCCCCTTCATTTAAAGAAGGTTATTGGCCGTGTGAACAGAACAGCAAATGGATTTTAATTGAAGATAACAGAAACAAAACGGTATATAACATTGAAACACAGGAACCGCTAAAAATCGAATACATTGGTAAAATTCGTGATGGGTTTACCGAGTTAGAGCCGTTTGAGTTTTGTCAATGGAATGGCAAAAAATGGGTATTAGATGAGGATGCAAAAAATGAGAATATCATTAAAAACAATCAATTATTGAAAAACTCATTACTCAATGATGCACACGAAAAAATAGCTATTTTGCAAGATATTATTGATTTAGATATGCAAGAAACGGATGAAGAGGCGCAGTTGAAACAATGGAAAAAATACCGCATTGTATTAACTCGTGTTGATGCGTCAGATATTAATGCTAAATTTCCAGATAAACCCAAATAACTACCACACTCTACCACTATCAATTTTCAATTTCACATACTCAACAGCGTCATCTAGCATCACAAAATCAGCAATATCATATAGTGTTTTCTGCGTTTGATAGAATACATAATTGTGATCGTAGTCGCTGTTGATAATGTAGCATTCGCCCGTAATTTCATTTTCGAAATCCTCTGGCGACATGCGTATGTAAATTGGTAGTTTATTGTTATCATGATAAGTGAAGTGTGAACTTTTTAGAGGGTATTTTATATTGATTGTATTTTGATGTGAAATTTTGGAAGGAGGGTTGTAAGATGGTGTGACCATTTTGTGACACAAATATTTATTAATATATACTAAAATCTATTAAAATCTACTAATTGAAATCATGGCTAGCCCTTGTTGTTTCTAGTGTTGTTAAGGTTTTTCAATTAATATATTTTAGTATATTAAGGCACTTCTAAGCCGTAGGTCACAGGTTCGAATCCTGTAGGGGACGCCATTAAAACCCAAGGTAATCAATTAGTTACAGTTGTAGATTCAATGCTTGATATTATTTTTATATTCTTCAGTTAATTCTTTGTTATACATTTTTAATCCCCAATTTGTTTTATCTATTTCAATGACGACAATATAACTCTCATCAAAAAAGTTAGTTTTTTTACTGGCTACTTTATTAAATTTTCACAATAAAAACGCATAATGATGCAAAATCTCAAATTCTAGATTTATCAGCTGAATTACGAGGTTAACCAATTAAATTAATTGAAAAACTGGAGCAGTTTGGGAAAATGCAAATGCTACATAGTAAATCATTAGGTGGTGGGTTATTTGAATTACGAGCGTTAGAGAGCAATAATATAGCTAGAACTATTTATATATATCAAAAAAAGTAATTTTTATTTTACATGCTTTTGTTAAAAAAACACTAGCTGGCGCATTACAAATAGCACGTAAACGACTATAGGAGATGATTAACGATAAGTAAAAAAAGTACAACATTTAGTTAAATCAAACAGCATGCGCTCGCAGATCCAGTTGCACAGGCTGCGTATGATGAAGCAGAGAATGAGTGGAAATTAAGTGAATTATTGCTGGCAGCGAGAGAATATGCATAACTACCTCAAACTGAGCTAGCACCACTAAATACAAATATAAAAACGATTTTAAAATATTTAAGCGGGTGTAATGTAAAAATGAATATGAATTTATCTACACTATAAACTATATAAAAAATAATCACACAGCAGTAAAAAAACAAAAAATATAAATGTGGATATTTTATATGCTGACTCTGGAGAGACAGTTACTAGATTACAGGTGAATAGTTGTTACCCAGTAAATAGTTTTTGATTAACACTTTATGATTATCATATAGTTTGTTTTAACTATTGAGCAATATAAAAGAGCTCAATATTGAAATCGAATAAATAAATCCAAAGTCTTTCCTAGGGAAGCTTTACAAAATAACAACATTAAACAGCTATGGAGATAAAATGGCGTTAACTGAGTCACAAAAACGAATAAGGCAACCAAAGTTACCCCAGTGTATGTATTTCGGATAATGAAAATGTGCTATTAACTGAAATAAGCGAACTGTACGGTTAATTTGGGCAGGATTATCACAATTAAAAAAATTTTAAAAAAGCTTTATATTATAGTGCGATCTATATAATAATATATATTATCAAATAACAAACAGAAGAAATAAAAATTTTTCATCATCCCGCTAATTCTGTAAAAAAACTTAAAATATAGCAACATAGATATAGATACTTGTCTTTCCGAGCTGTCAAAATTCGTTAGCTTAATTAAACGATTGTTTATTTTTTCATTAAAACGAGATTCATCTTTTTCATAACATATAGACATTAAAGTTTTTTGAACTGAATCAGTGTTAATGTCGTTCCAGCCAATCGCTTTCATTATTTTTCCTCAATTTTTAGATAATTATTATCGCTAAGCTTGTCATAAAGCTCGTTTGGCTGAGATTTAATTTCTGCTTCTTTAGCGTCTTGCATTTCGGTATCGTTTATTATTTTACAATATGCTCTTTCGTAACCGTTCTCTATAGTTTTATGTAACATCATCTTTTTATCTCCTTTCTTTTATTTCAAACTCAAGCACACTTGTTTAAATGCGCTTTGATTTGAATGCTGGTACATACCCCAGCAGGTGATGCGCTCCCTTACTCTGCGTTATTCTTTCATCAGCTTAGGGGGGAGCTAGGCATTTTGTTCTAAAATGAGCTTTGCTTTCACACTGTCTACTTGAATAACTCTTTATAAAGTTGTTCCGACTTTTCTAATTTTTAAAGAGCTTCAACTTTTTTGTTAGACTGTTTTGATGTGATTACTACAAAATAAGTTGTTATTAATATTAACACCTAAAATTGTTATTATTTTTAATTAAATTGTTGTTTTTATGTGATTGATTGTTACTCGATTGCTTGTTTTTTTAATCAGTGAAGTGTTTTAAAGTTTGGGGGGAATTTTAGGCGTGAAAAAAGCCCGTATTGGGCTTTGTTATTTTGGGGATATATTAAGCGACTCTAGCTACGCTTAATGCAAATTTATACCCGTCATTGTATGCAGTAAAAGCATCTTTGTGTCTGACGCTACCTGCTTGACTGTACGGGATACTATCTAAAACTGAATCATCAATCGCTTTAGGTATTCCATTTACAGCATGAAAATATCCTAACTCAAATGCACAGCCAGCGCATTTATGTCGGCTAAATGTACCTTGATATTCAGGTAATGATTCGAAGTGAGCATCGTAACGGTGTGCCTTATGGCATATAGGTGAATAACCCATTTTTAATACCTCTCTGAGTGATGAGCATTAAATAGGGCTTTACTTAAAAAGAAAACGAATATAGAATAATTATCGAGATCTCGCAATAAAGCCCATAATGCTTTATTTTTTTGTATTAGCCCGATACGCCAATATCGGGCTTTCCCATATCTAGTAGTTTATGTTGCCGCTAACCACTAAATATAGATCAAATTATACCCAATAAAATAGAAATCTTCAATAAAAAGATCTGCTTAAAGAGGTCTATTACCAATGATAAGGCTATTTTTTTATTTTTTGCTGAATAGATGTGGAAAATAAGAGACATCCTTAGAATGCGATTAATGAACGATTAGAGGCATGTAAAAAAGTACAGTTAATTTATAGATAAGTATGAAAAAAACCGCACAGGACTGGCTGAAATAGAGGCTTATTATTGTAGGTTGTTTTCATTCCGTTTTTTCTGTAACGCTGATTCAAGTTTTAATTTCTGGTATTGAACTAACATTAAAGGTAAACCAAATGACCAAATCAACGCCAAACTTGCAAAAAATATGTAGGCATATTCAAATAAAAGTTTAAAAATAAAGGCTCCATCATCTGGCAAAATCATACTTATGAATAGCAAAATCAAAGTTATAAAATAACAATAAAATAAACAACAAGCTTTAATTAGCTGAGTAGATGGTTTTTTTATCATATAAAAAGCTTCACGCCAATTTTTTGCGCTCAAAATTTCGGATGGATCACCAATAATTGTAATAATAGTTATTAGAAAACCACTTAGTATTGAATACAAACTTACCATCAAATTAATAGCGTCTGAATTATTAGTTATATAATCCTTACCTAAATAAGACATGAAAGTACTCAATGAAATGGTTAGTATAAATTTCATTATGTTCACTGTAACCTCCTAACTGATGGTTACTGTTTATTTGTACAGCATTATTTATCTATAATACCACTTTTTTCAAGTTCTACATAATAATTTTTAAGGCAATTCCACGCATTTCTCGTATTCATAGTTTTACCATTTCTATCAACTTTTATAGTTTTTTTTATCTTTAAATCATCGAAAGTAATTGTATTACCGGACTGTGTTTTTATGGAATAGCCTTCTTTTTCATCATTTATAAAAGCGGTACCTAGCTCACATAACTGTTTAGATGATATTTGTTTATTTTCATTGTTTAAATTAAAGGTCAAACCGACTTTCATGTTTGCTAATTCTCTAATGTCAGTATCGTCATTTCGATTAAAAAGACTTTTTAATGCATCTATTATACCTAACGCAATTTGATCTTTAGTTTTACGATCTTTTAATTTGGCATATTCCAGTGATGCTTTATATAAATTTAGATTTAAATCGATGTAAGACACTCCCTCTTTATTTATTAATTTAATTTTATCTTCATTTGCAGTTGGCATAAATCTCATGCATGAAGCGTTTAAGTTGAAATTATCTGCTATTAATAATTTTAAATGTTTGAATGCAGCTGAATTACCCATCGTACATGGGCAGCTAATTATATCATTTTCATAAACTAAAATACATGCACCTCCATCCATCCAATTTTGGTTTTTAGGTGGTTCAATTGAGTCGATTTCTACAGTTATTTCTTCGGAAGGAGATGGCACTGTGTTGGCTGTTGATGTTGGTTCGTAAAACGCTATATGTAAAAGTAATATATCTTTCTCTTCACGTTTGTCATTGACTAGTTTACTAAACTCGGATTTTGTAATGTAACTTTCTTTATCATCCATATTGATTTTTCGTAAAAGTGTATTTGTTTTTGACTCAAGAATTTTTTTTAATGTTTCCTGAAGATTTAAATCAGGTTTTTTCTCGTCACCAATATCAATCCATGAAAATCGATGATAATACATTGTTCTATTTATTGTTTTACCTTTTGTCATTTTTCTCTATCATACCCAATTAAAGTTATCTATTTAATATTAAAAACCGCCGAAGCGGTTGTTACGGATAATCTTTACCACCATTTGGTGGTTTACATCTCATTAATCTACCTAACGTCATTTCCCACCCTTTGAATACACCATATTTTTCAATTGCTAATAAGGCATATTCTGAGCAAGACGGCTCAAATCTACATGCAGAGCGAATGCGATTGGAGGCTATCGCTCTATATAGATATATTAATTTAAAACTAAGCCACTTCACGTCTAAAGATAATCACATAATAAATAGAATATTCTTCTTTTTTTCCTAAAAGAGAAGCAAGACACCCTGGGGATGTTCTTACTCCAACGCTTTCAACGCTTACAAATTCCCAATTATCGTTGGCTTTGTTATTTATTATTTCACGCAAATAAGCTCCTGCTTCATTGCCTTTATCCTTTTTTCCGACATTAATATTTGGTGGAATTTGAACTGTTTCATAAATATAACGCACTGTTTTCTCCTTGATTATTATGTAATATATATCTAATTATGATTATAGTTTTGTTAAACGAAAACAACTGAAGCGGTTAGCCGTGTTTTATTTGGAACTATTATCTTTTACGTCTGAATATTCTGTGTTCAACCATTGTGCCAACTATTCTTATTTGCTGGGTTAATGTGCTCATTGTTGTATAGTCAGTATTTAACGGAATTAGCTCAAATTGCATTCTTTCATGTTCATCATATCCTAACTCTCGATATTTCTTGAACATAGCTTCTGATTCGCCATTCATTGCAACAACAAATTCACCTGGAATAGGTTTAATGGCTGGCTCTATGATGACAACATCACCTTCTTTGAATTCGGGCTCCATTGAGTCGCCTTTTATTTGTAATGCAAATGCTTTATCTGATAATTCCAAAGATGTCATAATATATTCAAATCCCGTTGAATCTCTTAATTCGCATGATTCAGTCCAAACTCCCGCTTGTACATAACTAATTAAAGGTACTTGGCGAGCCTTTAGCGCTATAGGTTCTACATTTTTTACTTCTTTCTCTTTTCCGCTTAATAGCCATGCCATATCACATTTAAGAGCAACAGATATTTCATATAAATAGCGAGTTTTTTTCACTTCTCCACTTTCAATCGCTTGATAAGATTGTTGTTTTATTCCAACTTGTGAAGCTACTTGTTCCTGCGTTAAGTTCAATTCTTCTCGTCTGGCTCTGATTCGTTGACCAAGATTATTCATTTTAAAAATCTCCATTGTTATAAAAAAATAATAGATAAATCTGTAATTTACAAACAGAATAAACTGTTATTTAATACAGTTATAACTGTTAATATTTAGTAAGGGCAAATATGACAATTGGAGAGCGAGTTAAACAAAAAAGGATAGAACAAAATATAAGTCAATCTCTTTTAGCTAATTTGGTTGGTATGAAACAGCAGTCAATTAGTGATTTGGAGTCTGGAAACATTGAAAAGCAAGAAATATTGTAGAAATTGCAAAAGTCTTAAACTGTTCTGGTGAGTGGTTGTATTACGGAAATAAAACTGATTACTGAGGCGCAAATGAGAATAACGTCTTTTATTAATAACTCCAAATGTATTGAGTGGGATTTAACAATGCAACAAAGGGCGTTGTTTGATCTGCTGAATCAGCTTCATACTTGGGCTGAACCTGTTGCTATTGATGGTGAAATTTATTATTGGGCTTCAAAGCAGATGATCTGCAATGAAATACCGCTCGCTTATAACAAGATTGATACTGTTTATCGTGCATTAAAAACATTACGAGAGAAAGGGCTGATTAATTATAGAAAACATGGCGAAAAAGATTGTATTTCATTAACAGCAAAAGGTAAGGGTTGGAACTCGGAAATAAATCCGACATATAAGAATACTAATATAAATAATACTAAGATCAGTAATATTAAAAAAATAAATAAAAATGGTTTGGATTTATCCTGTTTTGAACAACAACCAAGCGAATAAGTTTGGAATGATTTTGTTGAACATCGAAAAAACAAAAAAGCGAAATTCACGTAAACCGCGTTGAATTTGTTAATTAAACAGGCTAACGCATATCTAGTGCTTGTACACACAACTGACGAGGTGTTAGTTGAATGTATGGTGATAGGGGGAGATTGACTTTAAAGCTGATTTGCTACAAAACTACAATAATTTTCGACTCACCAAAACCAATCAATCACTGTTTAGCTCAATGTATGACGATGTGAGTTGGATACATGAGATGGGTAATGAGATATAAAAAATATCTCCGAATTAGTCAAAATTGGAATTGATGACGTTGCCAAAGCTTTTAATTTATTTTGTGAGCAATTGATTATTATTTTTCCTGCATCATCCGCAGTTTTGAAAGATGAAAACTCAAGGAAAGCCTTCAAGCAGCAATGGTTATAAGCATTCAAGGAAAACGGAATAACTAAACTGGAATATTTGCGAGCGGGGCTAAAAGTGGCTAGAGCGCAAAATAACGACTTTTTACCGTCTACAGGTAAATTTATTGGGTGGTGTAAGCAAGGAATATCTGAACAGATAAGACCACACCAGCGGAACTAATTAGGATGTTAATGGGTTTTAGCGCTCAAAGGGGAATTATAGAGGCTGAGAATTACCCGTTTTCAAATAACGCTTGTTATTGGCTAGTTACAGATTTGATGAGTGAATCGAGAGAGTATTTTATCTAAAAAGATTTATTGGAACAAACTCGTATAGCGTTATCAGAAATGACAAAAAATTATTAATGGGGGAGAAATATCGAAACAAGTTAAACGAATTAGTAGTGAGCCAATTTCTATAACGCTAACGCGAAAAGAATCATTTAATTGAATACAAGAAATTAAGCGCAAGTGTTGATTTGCATATAATCATTAGTAGCTAGATACAAACAGCGGTAAGTTTATCTAGACGTTATCTGATAACTATATCAAAATTAAAATTAAAATGATTTTACCTTATAACAAGATTTTATTGCGAAACATCATAGCGATGAATATGTGATTATTAGCTAATATGGGACAATTAGTAAAAAAATTACTATTGTTAAAGAAAATCATTAATCATTTGATATGACCAGAATTTTAATGTTAATCTAACAATTAGTAAGCTTATGGTATTGGTTTTATCCATTAATATAGGTGAGATAAGTCTATACTTGAGTTTTAATTTTACTGTATATTTGCTATATATGTTGAGTTATTTCATCTATTAGGAATCAGGTCATATGATTTTAGGTAATATCAATCATTTAGCTTTAATCCCTTATTTGCCAGCTAAAATAAAACAATCTATTGAATATATAAAAGATAATGTAAACCATAACACGCCTGTTGGACGATATGATATTGATGGTGATAATATCTTTTTTATACTGTCTGATAGTACATCACGTGATATTGATGAAGCCAATCCTGAATATCATAAAAAATATATTGATGTACAAATTGTTTTAGAAGGGCAAGAGGGGATGGCCGTTAATACATTACCGCCTTATACCAAAGTAATTGATGATCAAATCGAAACAAATGACATTGCTTTTGTTGAAACGCCTGAAGAAGAAAAATTAATAATTATGCAACAAAATGATTTTATTGTTTTTTTTCCTTATGAGGTACATAAGCCTTTATGTTCAATAAAAAAAAATGTTGCAATTGTTCGTAAAGTTGTGGTAAAAATAGCAACTGAAAATTTTGTTTGATGTTTGTTGTCAGCATAACAAAAGTTATATTGTACTACTGTGACTGAATGTTATGCTGAGTCTTTTTTACTTTCCTTTTCCACTTATTGTTTAATAATAATTTAGTTAATTATTATTAAACTTATTATAACCAATCTAGTCTATTCTAATATCGCCAAAGTTATTCGTTAACTTTTATCGAACTTTATTAATTTTTATCTTTTTCATGACTTGTATTTACCTATTTTTATGACCATATTAGCTTAATCAGGACTAATAGTTAGACTAAAGGCTTTCTGATAATATATTCTTATTGAAGAGTACTTTTGTACTATATTTCATCAGCTATCACTGGTATAATGTACAGTTGGTTTTCACTTTAATTGTTTAAAAAACAAACTTAAGAAGAGATCTATGTCAATTAAAGATATCGATATTCGCGGCGCAAGAACGCACAATTTAAAAAATATTAATGTGATTATTCCTCGAAATAAGCTAGTTGTAATTACTGGACTTTCTGGATCAGGTAAATCTTCATTAGCATTTGATACCCTTTATGCTGAAGGGCAACGGCGCTATGTTGAATCACTGTCGGCTTATGCACGCCAGTTTTTATCCTTAATGGAAAAACCTGATGTTGATCATATTGAAGGGCTATCACCGGCAATTTCAATTGAACAAAAGTCTACCTCACATAATCCTCGCTCTACTGTCGGAACCATTACTGAAATTTACGATTATCTTCGCTTGCTGTTTGCTCGAATTGGAGAGCCACGTTGTCCGAACCATAATTTACCATTAGCTGCACAAACTGTATCGCAAATGGTTGACAGTATTATGGTTTTACCACCTGAAAACCGTTATATGCTACTTGCTCCCGTCGTTACCGAGCGTAAAGGTGAATTTGTTAAACTTTTTGAACAACTTGCTGCCAGTGGTTATATTCGGGTAAGAGTAGATGGCGATGTATATGATTTATCTGATCCGCCTCAACTTGAATTGCAAAAGAAACATAGTATAGAGGTTGTTGTTGACCGTTTTCGAATTCGTGATGATCTAAAATTACGTCTTGCTGAGTCTATAGAAACAGCATTAGCTATTACTAATGGCATCATTAAAGTAGCAAATTTGGATGATCCTAAAGCCAAAGAGCAGTTATTTTCTGCTAATTTTGCTTGCCCAATTTGTGGCTATAGTATTTCGGAATTAGAGCCTCGGTTATTTTCATTTAATAATCCTGTAGGCGCTTGTCCTGGGTGTGATGGCTTAGGTGTTCAACAATATTTTGATCCTAAACGAATTGTTTTAATGCCAGAAGTATCCTTGGCTGCAGGGGCGATTAAAGGTTGGGATCGTCGAAATTTTTATTATTTTCAAATGCTAAAATCATTAGCAGATCACTATAAATTTGATATTGATAAACCTTTTGAACAATTGCCTGAAAAAATTAAAGATATTTTATTAAATGGCTCAGGAAGTACCGAAATACAATTCGTTTATACTAATGATCGCGGTGATGTGGTTAAGCGTAAGCATGTTTTTGAAGGTATTGTTAATAATTTAACACGCCGTTACAAAGAAACGGAATCACAAACTATTCGTGAAGAACTTGCGAAATTTATCAGTAACCGATCTTGCCCAAGTTGTAAAGGCTCAAGATTATGTGCCACAGCTAGACATGTTTTTATTAATGATACTAATTTACCAACAATTAGTGATTTAAGTACTCAGCAGGCAAAAGAGTTTTTCGATAAATTATCTTTAAAAGGGCAAAGAGCACAAATAGCAGAAAAGATCTTAAAAGAGATTAATGATCGTTTGCAGTTTTTGATTAATGTCGGGCTTAATTATTTAACTCTTTCTCGTTCTGCTGAGACATTATCGGGCGGTGAAGCTCAACGTATTCGTTTGGCTAGTCAAATTGGTGCAGGGCTTGTTGGTGTGATGTATGTGTTGGATGAGCCCTCTATCGGATTGCACCAGCGTGATAATACCCGTTTAATTAGTACGTTGACACATTTGCGTGATTTAGGTAATACCGTTATTGTGGTTGAACATGATGAAGAAGCTATTTTGGCTGCTGATTATGTGATTGATATTGGTCCTGGTGCTGGTGTCCATGGTGGTGAGGTGGTGGCACAAGGCACGCCAAAACAAATTATGGCATCGAAAACATCACTAACAGGAAAATATTTATCTGGTAAAGAAAAGATTGAGATTCCTGCCGAGCGCACTAAAGTGGATAAAAAAAGGGTGTTGTCGCTTATTGGTGCCACTGGTAATAATCTTAAAAATGTTACATTAAATATTCCTGTTGGATTATTTACTTGTATTACTGGTGTGTCAGGTTCGGGAAAATCAACTTTAATTAATGATACTTTATATCCGTTAGCCCAAAATGAGTTAAATGGCGCTGAAAAAAGTGATATTGCTCCTTATAAGTCAATTAAAGGACTTAACTTTTTTGATAAAGTGATCGCAATTGATCAGAGTCCGATAGGACGTACACCTCGTTCAAACCCTGCAACTTATACTGGATTTTTTACCTCTATTCGTGAGCTTTATGCAGGTGTGCCAGAATCACGTGCAAGGGGGTATAACCCTGGTCGCTTTAGCTTTAATGTTAAGGGTGGTCGTTGTGAGGCATGCCAAGGCGATGGTTTAATTAAGGTTGAAATGCACTTTCTACCGGATATTTATGTACCTTGTGATCAGTGCCATGGCGCACGTTATAACCGCGAAACGCTTGAGATCAAATATAAAGGTAAGTCTATCAACGAGATCTTAAATATGACAGTAGAAGAAGGAAGAGAGTTTTTCGATGCAGTACCAATGATCTCCCGTAAGTTACAAACATTAATTGATGTTGGGCTTGCTTATATTACTATTGGACAATCAGCCACAACTTTATCAGGCGGCGAGGCACAAAGGGTAAAACTTGCAAAAGAGTTATCTAAACGTGATACAGGCAGTACTTTATACATATTAGATGAGCCAACAACTGGATTACATTTTGCTGATGTTAAACAATTGCTTGCGCAATTACATACATTACGTGATAAAGGTAATACTATTGTTGTTATCGAACATAATTTAGATGTGGTAAAAACAGCTGATTGGATTGTAGATTTAGGGCCAGAAGGTGGTAATGGTGGTGGCGAAATTATTGCTGAAGGTACGCCAGAAGAAGTAGCTAAATCGAAATTATCTTACACTGGTCAATATTTAAAACCATTATTAGATAAACAAAAAAGAAAGTAAAATATATTTAATTTTTTATTAAAGAGTTAAGCAAGAAAGGGAGGCAACTCCCCAACTTTTATTTATTCTTTAATGAATATCGATAATAAGTTTGTAAATAAAGCTATTTTGGTTATTTAAGTTTTTAATCGATATTTTAATCAGAAAATGGGTATAACTAAGGAGGGTATTTTGACATTACAAGTTGTATTGATGATCATCATCGCCTATCTTTGTGGCTCATTGTCTGGCGCAATGATTATCAGTCAAGTTATGAAATTGCCTAATCCTTTAACTCATGGATCGCACAATCCAGGTACAACAAATATTCTTCGAATCAACGGTAAATTACCAGCAATTATTGTATTATTTTTTGATATGTTTAAGGGGACAATACCTGTATATATTGCTTATCGATTTGGTATTTCGCCTTTCTTTTTAGGCATTATTGGTATTGCCGCTTGTCTTGGTCATATTTTTCCTTGTTTTTTTCATTTTAAAGGTGGAAAAGGTGTTGCCACAGCTTTGGGAATAATGGCGCCTATTGGGCTTGATTTTACTGGGTGTTTTATTTTAACTTGGCTGGTTGCGTTATTGATAACTCAATATTCTTCTGTTGCTGCAATTATAGGTTTTTTGTTAGCGCCACTTTATGTTTGGTTGTTTAAACCTGAATTGACTTTACCAGTAACAATGCTTTCTTGCCTTATTATTATTCGCCATAGTAGTAATATTATGCGTTTATTGAAAGGAGAAGAACCTAAAAGCTTAAGGCGATGAAATGGTAATTTAGTTATATAAGTTAGATTCCAATCTGGCTATAAATTGTTTTGTGAAAATTTTCTAATTGCTGTGAATTTGTCATCGTCTAGATTTCAGTTTTATTTGCTAATAACGTTGGTAACTTCATCTTTTGCTGTGGTAGGAAAGAACGGTGTCGAGCATGATAAATTGAAGATCAGTGATATTCTGTTTTGTTTAAATTCTTTATTTTAGTATGCCAAAAGAATAGGCTTTCATAAAATAAAACGAACAAAGTCAGAGCCATTCTGAAAATTTATTGTTCTTTGCCATAAATTCTTATTAATTTATCGAGTTATCTAAAAATTTTATTTTTAACTTGATGATCCTGAATATCTTGTTTATAAGATTCTTCATTCACTAAAAATAGAGTTGTATCGCTTGCTAAAACAGCCTTTTGTAAGCGTAATTTATCTTGCTCATTAAGATGCTTAATGCAAGCAACAATATAACTACAATTTTTACTTTGTAATGCCTTTTCAATTGTTGAAACTAAATTTTCATTTTTCAAGTTGGCTATATGGATTACTTTTTGTTTATCGAGTCCAGCAGTGTTAATCCATGAACGTTTTAACATTGGTTTTTCAGAAAGCCATAATTGCCATTTTTTTTCTTTATTGAATGTCCTTAATAATATGCGTTGTTGTTGTAATACTTGTTGAAAAGGCGATTCAAAATGGATAGCCAAAAGTTGTTGTGTGGAATGTTCAATAAGCATAATAAATCCAATACTGTGTTTGCATACAGTGTATATTAGTACAGTATTTTAGGGTTGTAAACTCTATTTATGATTATTTTTTATGTAATTTATTAATTGAATTATTTTAAGATCTCAAATATTGATACGATAAAATACCTAAATATGTCATTAAAACTGAACCAATCACATGAATCAATATTGTTGCTAACCCCCAAAATATTCGATCTTCTAGTAAAAAGTTAACGACCTCGGCAGAAAAGGTTGAAAAAGTTGATAAGCCACCACAAAAACCTGTTATTACCAATAACCGCCATTCAGGAGAAAGGTTAGAGTGATTAAAAAAGGCAATTGCAAAGCCGATAATATAGCCAGCAACTAAATTAGATAGCAATGTACCTAGTGGAATAGTAAAAGCAATAATATTGAGTTTAAGAGATAAGAACCAACGCATTAATCCCCCAGCTACTGAACCGACTGAAATGGCTAAAATCAGTTTTAACATAATGATATATCCTTGACTATACTCTGAAATATGAATTTGTTATCGCTATAGATAATAAGTGATTGGAAAATATGTAAAAGATCATACCAGTAGAAAATAGAAATAGGAAATCTTAATCAAATTGAGGTAGAATATTCAATATTAAGAAAAATTGAGGTATCTCTATGTTTACAGGTATTGTTCAGGGCGTTGCTCAAATTATTGATATTTTAGATCAAGATAAATTGCGAACTTACAAAATAAAATTACCTTGTCATTTAACCCAAGATTTACAAATTGGTGCTTCTATAGCTAATGACGGCTGTTGTTTGACGGTAACTGGATTTGATCAGGATTGGGTTTCCTTTGATATTATGCAAGAAACGCTTGCTTTAACAACTTTAGGCAATAAAAAGCTTAATGATTTTGTCAATATTGAACGTAGTGCAAAATATGGCGATGAAGTGGGTGGACATATTATGTCTGGTCATATTTCATGTATGGCAACAATTGCCAATATTAAAAAAACAGCAACTAACTGTCAAATAACTTTAGAACTTCCTAGGCAATTTATGAAATATGTTTTATATAAAGGATTTATTGGTGTTGATGGTGCAAGTTTGACTGTTGGCGAAGTTAATAACAACGGCTTTAATATTCATTTAATTCCTGAAACATTAGCAATTACAACCTTGGGTACCAAAAAAGTAGGGGATAGAGTTAATATCGAAATTGATTCGCAAACTCAAGCTATCGTTGATACAGTTGAACGTATTCTTGCAGCAAAAGGTAATAAAATTCAGTAAACTTTATTTAAATAAAGTGTGCTGATTGTTTTTAATTTGATTTAGTATAATAGGTTTAATGAAAATCAATCAGTACAGTTTAACTATTTTATTCTAAAAATAATAACGCTAGTTTAGCTTTTTTGAATGCATGAGAATAATCTTTATTATTTCCTTTTAGGAAAGGAGGGGGATCCTAGTCATTTTCAATAACTTTCATTTCTTTGAGCGTTTTAGGTTTTCATTAAAATTTTTATAAATTAAAATAGTATATTACATTACTTTGTTATTAGAGTGTATTGTTTGCCCGATAAAGGCTCAATGATGATTTTAATATCATTTTAATTTTTTAAATGTTTATAGATTAATGATAGTAAAAAGCCTATACCATTTAGGCTGTAATGATATAGGCGATGATTAATTTCATTTGAATAAATTAATAATAACCAAAGAAATTTTTGAAGAATTCTTTTTTAGTCATTGTGTTACCATTAATGTAGGTTTCTTCACGATCTCTTGAGTAGTCAATGTCAGTAAAAATTCCTTTAACATTATCTTTTTTTAACGTAATAAATGGTATATTGTTATTTGCGTATAAAGATGCCATCAATTCAAGGTGTTTACTTGTTTTGTTAACTTCCTCTGATGTTACTGTAGTATCAGACGGTTTTTCAATTTGTGCAAGAAAATGAGCAATGATTCTGAATGGAGCATCAATTTTTAATTTTATTGATTTAACTTGATCGATGTCCTCTAACAACAGTGAACCAGTGCTACCAAGTATATCGATATCACCACTAACGTTGATATCGCCTTCTTCATTGTGCCAGTTTAAGCTTTTAATTGAAAATTTCATATTTGTTTGTGTATTTTCATCTAATTCAGGCATATCTTGATTAGAATATAAAGGATAGTTAATGAATTTCGGAACAATGCCTTCATAATTAAAATCAAATACACCTGAACCTAAATTTTGCTTACCAAATATAATAGAATTAATATTTGTACTCAATGATCCATTTGCCATTTTTATATTGTTTAATTGACCATTTTGTTTTATTGATAATTGATTTATTTGAATTAATGGTAATTCTTGTTTTAGTGTGTTTTCTTTTCTTATTTTTATTTTTTGAAAGCTGGTGTCATTTTTATAACTTGAAATAGTAAAATTTCCATTTCTGTTGATATTAAATGTATAGTTTCCTTGATTTTCAATATTATCAGAATCCAAGTTTATCAATTCATTTGTATTTTCAGTATTAATATGAAGATTGCCGATATTTATTTTATAATCAACATTAGAGCTATTATTAGAGGTTGCTGATATGTTTAATTTTTCCATGGAAAAAAAATTATTTTTATCTAATGCGTAATTCAATTTAGCAAATTGCGCGGTTGATGATATGCAACTTAGGCTTTCATCTCCTTCAAAAGATAATTGACCTTTAGAGATATCTAATTGACCATCTAATGAATCTATTTCATTATTGGTTAAAGTGATAGCTTTATTAATAAGTTTGAATGTTAAATATTTACCATAACTTATTCCTAGATGTGCATTGATTAAAGAACTATTACCAGCAATTTTCCAAAGTTTTGGCGATGTTTCTTCATTCATTTCATATTCAATCCAAGCCATTTGTGGTTTTAAAATACCATTTTTAATTGCAGAAAGGGGGAATGGACCATGATGAATGGTAATATCATCATCAAACACTTTTAAAGGCTTTTCGTTTGGTTCTGTTTTATCTTTCGGTAAGAGGGTAATAATAAGATGTAATTTTGTAGAAAAGATATTTCTTTCATAGTTGCTTTTGGTAATATTAAGGTTATAAAGATCCTGATTTTTATTCGCTATATCAGTAATTTTCGAAAGATTATTATCGATATCACTTTCAATAGCTTTACCTGTGTGCCATGAGGTAAAAATAGTTCCAACTCCTAATACTGCAATAATGCCAACAGCTAAGATACTTTTTTTCATTGTGATTCTCTACTAGTTCATAATATTTTAAAGGTTATTTCATATTGAGGAATATCAGTAGTCAACAAATTATATATACTTTATAAGCGAAATAGATGATTTGTATTTATTCTGATTTCATTAATTTTAATCGATCTTCGTCTGTTTATCGACTATTTTGTCCTTTTAGCATATATTTTTATGGTTGTCTTTCTATTATTTGATTAATGATATTATTTTAGTATTCATTTTTAAGTAGAATAGGGTAATAAAAACTTGCGGTTGTAATGGCTCTATTAAAAAATTTCGTAGAGAAATATTTGTTATCACAGGTCTTTGTATTACTTTTTATAAATTATGGGATATACGCAAGCCTCCAAAGTTTGAATTATGTTTTTTGCAATTTGACATTCAAATCATGCTATTTGTGCACAAAATATCCTTTTGTTAGTCCAACAATGAGAATTGTTCATGGTGAATAGTCATTATCATCAAATACAAAGGTTAGCTTAGTAGTTTATTATAAAGTGACAATGTAACTTTTGATGTTGATATTCATTTAACCACAATTAATTTGCTTAACCACTTAATTTAGTTTACTATCGATATCATTTTTGTAGTATTTTATTTATGTCACGTTGTTCCAATATATCTAATCTCTCATATAGCAATGGTGCCAAAAGCTAATGTATCCTTTTTACTCATCACATTTTATATTTTTTAAACTTCATAAGTTATACTTGATGCTGAGAAAAATCAGTCAACAATTGTTTAATATATTCAATACGATCAGTTCTTTGTAGTTCAGATTTTTGCAATTTCAATCGATTTGAACTCTCTAAACGATAATATTTTGGTTGTTTTTGAATAATTTCAATCAAGTAATCAACTGACACTTTATTATCACTGCCGAATTCAATATAACCGCCTTTTTCGCCAAATTCGATTTTAGTAATGCCTAATTGGGTTGCGTGATAACGGATTTTGGTGGTTTCTAGTAAAAAAAGCACTGCATCGGGCAATTTACCAAAACGATCTCGCATTTCAACTTGAATATCGGTGAGTTCGGTAAGATCGGTGATACTCGCAATACGTTTATACAGTGATAAACGCGTATTAACATCGGGAATAAAATCATCAGGAATAAGTGTTGGTAAGCGTAACTCAATTTCTGTTTGTTGATTATTGAGTAATGATTCAAGTGTTGGCTCTTTACCTTCTTTTAGTGATTTAACGGCCTCATCAAGTAGCTCAATATAAAGGTTAAAGCCAATTGTCTCAATTTGACCGCTTTGATCGCTGCCTAATAACTCACCAGCACCTCGAATTTCAAGATCGTGTGTGGCTAGAGCAAAACCTGCACCTAAATCTTCAAGTGAGGCAATTGCTTCTAGGCGTTTTTTGGCATCTTTAGTGAGTAATTTAGGATGTGGGGTTAATAGATAAGCATAAGCCTGATGATAAGAACGTCCAACTCGTCCTCTGAGCTGATGTAATTGGGCTAAACCAAATTTATCGGCACGATCAATGATAATGGTATTGGCATTAGGAATGTCGATACCAGTTTCAACAATGGTTGTACAAACAAGTATGTTAAAACGTTGATGATGAAAGTCATTCATTACGCGCTCTAAGTCGCGTTCATGCATTTGTCCATGACCAATGGTAATTCGTGCTTCGGGCACCAGTTCTGCCAGTTTTTCGCTTACTTTTTCGATATCAGAAATATCATTGTGTAAATAATAAATCTGACCACCACGTAAAATTTCACGTAAAATGGCTTCTCTAATCACGAGATCATCATATTCTCGAACAAAGGTTTTCACTGCTAATCGGCGAGCTGGAGGGGTCGCAATAATAGAGAGATCCCGCATACCACTCATTGCCATGTTGAGGGTTCTTGGAATTGGAGTTGCGGTTAGTGTTAGAATATCAATGTTTGCTCGCATTGCTTTAATTCGTTCTTTTTGGCGGACGCCAAAACGATGTTCTTCATCAACAATCAACAAGCCTAAATCTTTCCATTTGATATCTTCTTGTAACAATTTATGTGTGCCAATTACAATATCAATTTTGCCTTCACCAAGAGCTTCTATAATATTTTTTTGTTGTTTGGCGGTTTTGAATCGAGACAGGCTTTCTATGCGAACTGGCCAGTTTGCAAAGCGATTACAAAAGCTTTCGTAATGTTGTTCTGCAAGTAAAGTTGTAGGAACTAAAACTGCTGTTTGTTTATGATTAATAACGGCTAAAAAAGCAGCGCGGATCGCTACTTCTGTTTTACCAAATCCAACATCACCACAGACTAATCTATCCATGGCATAAGGAGAGCACATATCGCCAATTACTGCCCCAATAGCATTTTGTTGATCATCAGTTTCTTGATAAGGAAACCCTTGGCAAAATAGTTCATACTGCTCTCGGTCTTGTTTAAATTCAAACCCGGGTTTACTTTCACGTTCAGCGTAAATATCGAGTAATTCAGCAGCAACATCTCGTACTTTTTCGGCCGCTTTTTGCCGTGCTTTACTCCAAGCATCAGTACCTAATTTATTCAATGGTGCGTTTTCTTCATCGCCACCAGAATAACGGCTAATTAGATTTAATGATGAAACAGGAACATAAAGCTTGGTGTCATTGGCATATAATAGAATAAGATATTCAGCCGTAATCCCGCCTGTTTCTAATGTGGTAAGTCCTGCATATCGACCAACGCCATGTTCTAAATGGACAACGGGTTTGCCGGGTGTTAGCTCAGCTAAACTACGAATAAGTGAATCAGTATTGATAGCTTGTTTATTTTCTTTTTTGCGACGAACTACTCGCCGTCCTAATAGCTCATTTTCAGTAATAAAGGCAAAATTATCTTGCTGATTGATAAAGCCTTGTTCACTAGCTCCAACAATTAAATAAAATCGGCTATCACTGTTTTTTCGTTCATCAAGTAAATCGATAGTAGTGGGATGAATACGAATTCGTCCAAGAATTTCTTGTAAAGCCTCTTTGCGTCCTTCTGATTCAACCGAAAAGATGATTGTTCCTGCAAAATTTTCAACAAATTTTTGAAATTGCAAATAAGGATCTTTTTGTTGGATCTCAATAGCAATATTAGGTAATGCTACATAAGGCAAATTAACGTTTTTATTTGATTCTGTCGTTATTGCATGCGATAAAACCATTCTTGGGTAGTTTTTGAAATTGGCAAAAATCTCGTCAGTTTTAGACCAAATAACATTTGGTGCAAGTAATGGTCGCATAGGATCGACTTTGCGGCTTTCATAACGTTGGGTAATATCTTGCCAATATTTATTAGCATATTGTTCAATATTAACTGTATTGATAATTAAGCTATTTGCTAAAAAATAAGAGAATAGAGATGTCAATGGTTCGTTAAAAAATAGCGCTTGCCAATATTCAATACCGGTTGGCAAAATATTTTTACTAACTTGTTGATAGATGCTTTCTGAGTCTAATCTAACCTCAAATTGTTCTCGCCATTGACTACGAAACAACTCAATAGCTGTTTTATCAAAAGGAAACTCATGGGCTGGTAGCAATTGTATTTCAGCAATTTCATCAAAGGTACGTTGAGTTTCGACATCAAAAGTACGGATACTGTCGATTTCATCATCAAAAAAATCAATGCGATAAGGCTTATCACTGCCCATGGGGTAGATATCAAAAAGCGCTCCACGAGTAGCATATTCACCATGCTCCATAACTTGGCTGACTGAACGATAGCCAGCATTTTCAAGTTGAAGACGTAAATGTTCTCGGCTAATTTGTAAGCCTTTTTTCATCATAAAAACATGTCCACCCAAATAACTTTGTGGGCAGACTTTTTGCATTAAGGTATTAATGGGTAAAATTAACGCCCCTTTGGTTAAATGTCCAAGATGATAAAGGCAAGATAAGCGTTCTGATACGATATCTTGATGAGGAGAAAAACTGTCATAAGGCAATGTTTCCCAATCTGGAAAGATAATAGAAGGAAAGGATGTAAACTGCTTTACTTCTTCATGAATGCGCGAGGTTTGTTGCATATCATCAGTGACAATCACAACGATACCCTCATGTGCATTTATAGCTTGAGCGCAAAATTGTGATAAGGAAGAGCCAACTAGCTGCCCAATTTGCTTTACTTCACCTGATTTTTGAGGAATTAAGTTTGAAATATTAACTTTTTTAGACATGATGAGTTCGTTGATGTCGCTGAAAATTTATCATCAGATTATAACGTAAATATATGGTTGTTTTCTAGAACAGATTAATCCTGTATGATAAACATCTTGCGTTTAACAGACAGACTTTGTAAAAAAGTTTTAGGTACTAATATTACGTTTATGTCAAAAATATTTCGCCCCTTAGTTTTTTATATTGGTTTGCGCTATGTCTATGGGCAAAAAATGGATGGTTTTGGTCGTTTTGTTTCATGGCTATCAATGATCGGAATTATGCTTGGTTCACTAGGGTTGATCTTGGTTTTGTCGGTTATGAATGGTCTTGAAGATCAAATGCAAGGTAGCATTTTAAAATTTTTACCACAGGCACAAATAACATCCTCTTATGGCAGAATTGATTCAACTATGATTGTTAATCAGCAATTCAAAACGCTTAAAGGTGTTAATCGTATTACGCCTTTAGTTACCAGTGATGTGATATTGCAAAGCGAACAAAGTATTACGGTAAGTACGTTAATGGGGATTACCGCAGAAGATAACGATCCTATTAATAGCTATATTTACAGTGGTTCGGTGTTTGATCTTCAAGCTGGTAAATATAATGTGATTCTTGGGCAAAGTTTAGCCAATCAACTTGGTGTGACGATTGGAGATAAAATTCGCTTAATGGTCACCGATGCAAGTCAAATTACCCCAGTTGGACGCATACCTTCACAACGTTTGTTTAATATTTCAGGTTTATTTTCGGTGAATCATGATATTAATCAATCTTTAATTTATGTTAATCAAAACGATGCTAAAAATTTATTACGTTATCCGGCTAACAATATTACTAGTTGGCGGCTTTTTTTAGATCAACCATTAAATATTACATCGGTTGTTAACGAGCCATTACCAGAAGGGTTAATATTTAAAGATTGGCGTACGAAACGAGGCGAATTGTTTCAAGCCATAAAAATGGAAAAAACTGTTATGAGCTTGCTAATTAGCCTGATTGTGATTGTGGCTGCTTTTAATATTATAACGTCATTAAGTTTATTGGTTATGGAGAAACAAGGCGAAGTTGCAATTTTGAAAACGCAAGGCTTATCGCGTTTTAAAATTATGTTAATTTTTATTATTCAAGGCGCAAGCTCAGGTGTGATTGGTACGCTATTAGGTAGTACTATTGGGCTTTTATTGGCGTTTAATTTAAATGAATTTATGCAAGCATTTGGGCTATCCTTTGCTGGTATTTTATTACCTTCATTGGTTGAACCTATACAAATTGTTTTTATTATTGTTGGACTACTTACGTTATCGTTAGTTTCTACCGTTTACCCTGCCTATCGCGCAGCTAATATTCAACCTGCTGAGGCATTACGTTATGAATAATCTTGAAATACTTCTTTCTGCCAGAAATCTTTGTAAAACATATAAAGAAGGCAAAATGATAACTGAAGTTTTGAAAAATGTGTCATTTGATATTTACTCAAAATCATTGTTAGCAATTATTGGCAGTTCTGGATCAGGTAAGAGTACATTATTGCATCTTCTTGGAGGGTTGGATAAACCTACATCAGGTGAGATTGTATTTAAAACACAATATTTAAATCGATTGTCTGAACAAGAAAAAGCTCAACTACGCAATCAAGAAATTGGTTTTGTTTATCAATTTCACCACCTATTGCCTGACTTTACCGCACTTGAAAATGTAGCGATGCCACTATTAATTGGCGGTATTTTACCTAACGAAGCTAAAAAACGGGCTATGGCAATGCTAGAGTCGGTTAATTTAGTCAAACGAGCAAATCATCGCCCTTCCGAGCTGTCTGGCGGAGAACGCCAACGAGTGGCAATAGGGCGTGCATTAATTAATAACCCCGCTTTAGTAATGGCTGATGAGCCAACAGGTAACCTTGATAAATCAACAGCGGATTCTATTTTTGAGCTACTGATTAAATTAAATCGTGAACATGGCACTGCGTTTTTGGTTGTTACACATGATCTTGAATTAGCTAATAAACTTGATAAGCAATGGGTGATGAGAGATGGTCAACTTACTGATGATAGCGCATCATCAAATAACAATTAATGGATAATTAATATGAATTTATCTTTAATTACCGCCATAAAATTTCGAAAAGGGCGTCGCAAAAGTGGTATGGTGTCGTTAATTTCGATTATCTCAACACTCAGCATTGCTATTGGTATTGCGGCATTAATTATTGGTTTAAGTGCTATGAATGGTTTTGAACGTGAATTACACAATCGAGTGTTATCGGTAGTGCCACATGGACAATTCTATCCAGAGTACGGCAATTTAGATAATTGGCAACATGTTCAACAAGAACTTAAAAACAATAGTAATATTGTATCAGCCTTGCCATTTGTTAATTTTACTGGATTAATTGAAAACGGTAGCAAACTTGGTGCAGTGCAAGTACAAGGCCTTGACCCTGAACAAGAAATGCAAGTAAGTTCACTACCGAATTATGTGCTGAATAATAAATGGCAAAATTTTAAGGCAGAAAATCAACAAGTGATTATTGGTGCTGGCTTGGCTAAATCATTGTCTGTTCAAGAAGGGGGATGGGTTTCATTATTAATTCCTGTGTCAAGTAATCAAAATCAGCTCAAACCTCCTAAAAGAGTGCGTTTGCAAGTTGTTGGTATTTTGGAATTGAGTGGTAGTTTAAGTAATAATCTTGTTTTAATTCCATTAACTGATGCACAAAAACTTCTTGACATTGGTGACAGTGTCACTGGAATAATGGTTAATGTTGATCAGGTTTATAATGCTAATCAAATTTTAAACCACGTAGCTTTAAATCTTGATGAAAATTTGATAGTTAATAGTTGGGAAAAATCCTATGGTTTTATGTACCATGATATCCAAATGATAAGGAAAATTATGTATTTAGCGATGATTGTTGTTATTGGTGTAGCTTGTTTTAATATTGTGTCTACCTTAGTTATTGCAGTAAAAGATAAACAACGGGATATCGCAATATTAAAAACATTAGGTGCCACAAATCAATTAATTAAACATATCTTTATTTGGTACGGCGTGATCTCTGGTGTAATTGGTAGTCTAATCGGCGTGATTTTAGGCGTGGTAATTGCGTGGCAACTTTCAAATATTATTGAGATCTTTGAGTCATTAATTGGACACAAATTTTTAAATAGTAATATTTATTTTGTCGATTTCTTGCCTTCTGAGATCCATATGATGGATATTGTAATTGTTTTTATAACAGCGTTGTTGTTAAGTTTAATTGCCAGCTATTACCCGGCAAGAAGAGCATGTAAAATCGATCCTGCACGAATTTTAAATAGTTTTTAGTTTTTCTATACTAAAAACTATTTAAACATAATGTATTGTGTACGTTTAATTGTTAATGTGATTATGCTTTTAATAGTATAATTGGAAATTGTCAGGAAGTTTAAAATGCATGTAACCCATATATAACCCCAATGCCGTAATAAAGTATAAAATGCTAATTAATACAAAGGTGAGTCTATTTGGATAGTGAAACACTTTAATACAAAAAGATATTAATAAACCTAAAATAAATCCTGAAATTGCCCCTCCTAAATGAGCCATATTATTTATGGATGGCAGCATACCTAACCCAGCAGTAAGGATTAAAGAGGCGATTATTGCTTTAATAGGCATATTTTCTAAATTCGTCCGATTAACCAAGCTGTAACCGAGTAAAGCAGTAATTAAACCTAAAATTGATCCTGATGCGCCACAACTAATGACAGCATTTTGTATAGTTGCTATGTCGCTTGTTAAGCTACTAATTAAACCAGTAAGGAAATAAATACCAATAAAGACAAATTTTGGTATATGTTTTTCTAACACTGTACCAACACTTAGCAATGCCAGCATATTCATTACTAAATGCGAGATATTGGTATGCATGAATATGCTAGTTAACATCCGCCAATATTGGCCAGAAAAGGTTAATAGTGATACATCGGCCCCCCAATCAATAAGAAATATGCCTTCTAAAGTATCGTTAAAACTACGACTATCGAACAATCTTGATATAGTAAACCATATAATGTTGATAATTATTAATGTGCTAGTTACTTTTGCTTGGCGTCCTAAATAAAATAAATTTTGTAGAATGTTCATCTAGGTAAGGATCCTTATCAATGAATCAAAATGCGGTTAATATATTTGGCCGTTAGTCAAATTGTTTTCCTAGGATATACATAATTTGAAACAGCTTCGTTTCCAACATTTCTTGCAAATTGTTCAATCTCGTTAATAGTAAATTTTCCAATTTTTTACCACGAAAATCTTTAGGAATGTACAAGCTGATTTCAGTCGTTTTATTATAAGAATGATTGAATTATATATCTCAACAATAAACGGTAAATTTTCTAATGTGGCATTACTGTATTTAATCATGGAGTTAGAAATTAAAGGTTGATAAAGTTAATTGTAATTAGATTATCGATATGAAGCAACAAATGAATTATGGCTAAACTTTGGCACTTAAGATTGTAGCTAATATATTAATTTTTAGTTTAGCAAAACGATTCAAATCGTTAGTAATTTTAGAACTAAATAAACGATTTTTATGGAAAAATTAATTGTTTTAACTATATGATAAAAATAATCTTATTTTATAAATTGGATTGTTTCTTTTATAATCATTTTTTCTTATAAAAATAAAATTATGTGTAGGAAAATATGATGAAAGGATATATGAAAGAACTTTATTATGCTTTTAAGCCAGAACAGGTATCATTTTTATTTGATCATCATTTAAAATTAGTATCAAAAGAGCCCGAGTTGTCTTAGAAGCCTAAAGAAGAATAATGACATTGGTTAACCTGTTAATTGTTTTACCATTATTAATCTATTTATATGGTTTTATTTTTGGAATAAATAAACTGTTAGAGCAAAATATTATTATATTAATGTTTGTCAATATCGCACTGATATATTTGATTATAAGTCATTACATAACAATCTTTATTGAGATAAGGAGATTGAAAAAATTTTATAGTAAATTCAAATGACCAGTTGAAAACTACTATGCATTTTTTAGGAAAGTATCTTGTTTAAGTATGCTAAAATGGAAGGAATATTCTGCTTAGATGGTTTTATGTGCATTAGGGCAAACTCAAATATTCTTTCTTTTAATTTTTGTCTAGCAGGAACACCAAAAGGTAACATGTTAAAATAATATTATCCGTGTTTAGGTACTTTTTATGTTTTGATTAATGGCGATGAGCAAATACAAGTATTGATAAAGGCTGTAAGTAAGAAGATTGGGGATCCAATTAAACTTAGATGATTCTTGTATCTTGGTATCTGTATTGATATGTTATTTTTAATAGGAAGTTTTCTACAGTAGTCAATTTTTGATGTTTGCATCTCGTCAATGTAATATAATATGTCCAAAGCTCATATAGAAATCTTTATTTTAAGACTTTCAACCTAAATTTATTAGTTTATAGATAAGATGACAGCACTGTTATAACGCTTAACTTATTATGTAAATATCATTTATTTTATATATCTATTTTCAAGCTTGCTGCATAACTGACTATTTTATAAAATGAATTAGCAGTAGATTAATCATTTAACTCTTTGTTTAAATGACTAATCGAAAATAGGTGTTAGCTTAGTGACAAGTTACAATTCAATAACCACTCGTCCACGCGTAATATCACAGATGTTTTTCTTTAAAATTAGTGAGTTATCTGGGGTAATTGCAATGCTTACTTTTACTCCTTCAACATCAAAATCCTGATTTTCAATAATGGCATTGAGTTCTTTAAGTCGATTTTCGATAATAGACCACTCATTGTAATAGCAATGAAATTGCAATGGAATGCGGGTGATTAGCTTTATTAGTTCTGCTTGTTGCAGACAGTGGCTAGCTGAACCACCATAAGCTCGAATCAAACCGCCAGTACCCAGTTTTATGCCTCCAAAATAGCGTGTTATCACCACTACAATTTGATCACAGTCTTGCCCTTCAATGGCGGATAAAATAGGTCTCCCTGCAGTACTGGTTGGCTCGCCATCGTCATTAAAACGATATTGTTGACCAATTTTCCATGCCCAGCAGTTGTGAGTGGCGTTAGGGTCGCTTATTTGATTAATAAAGTCGGTGGCTTGTTCAGCTGATGTGACTGGCGCTGCATTGACAATAAAACGACTTTTTTTGATTTCTTCTGTTAACTCGGTAGGATTTGCTAATGTATATGGCATGCTAATTCTGATAAAATCAATCTATTGGAATAATGATACTGAACAGAATAAAAATGTCTATCAATTTAGAACAATTAATGCAAACACAGCAGGCGTTAGCCAAGCAGGTTAAATGCGATGATGATTTTAATTCGTCAATAAATTACGTTGGTGGTACTGATGTCGGTTTTGAAGATAATGGCAATATTACTCGAGCGGCAATCGTTATTTTGCGTTATCCAACTTTCGAGGTTGTTGAGTATCATATTGCTCGAATCGAGACAGGGTTTCCTTATATTCCTGGTTATTTGTCTTTTCGAGAATACCCTGCGCTACTTGCCGCTTGGCAACAGGTAACACAGAAGCCAGATTTGTTGTTCGTTGATGGGCAAGGTGTTGCTCATCCTCGGCGTTTAGGTATTGCAAGCCATTTAGGTTTGTTGTTAGATATGCCAACAATTGGTGTTGCTAAAAAAAGGCTTTGCGGTCAATATAAAATATTACCTAAGCAAGCAGGTAATGTAACACCTTTACAAGATAAGCAAGAACAGATTGGTTGGGTTTTATGTAGTAAAAATAATTGCAATCCTTTATTTATTTCAACAGGTCACCGAGTAAGTCATGATAGTGCTTTAAAATGGGTTAATTTATGCTTGCGGGGCTATCGTTTACCTGAACCAACACGTTGGGCTGATGCGATTGCGTCGAATAAACCATTATTTAAGAAATTTTTATATGACAAATAATCATCAAAAGCCTTTAAAAAAAGGAGGTTTTACTTTTAAACGTTTTTTTGTTGCACACGACAAAAGCCCTATGCAAGTAACTACTGATAGTTGTTTACTCGGCGCTTGGGCGCCAATTCCCTCTGAATTGCACCGTGTGCTCGATATTGGTAGTGGTTGTGGTGTAATCGCTTTGATGCTAGCACAGCGTTTAGAAAACCAGATTTGCCAAATCGATGCAATTGATATTGATAAAGCCGCTGTAAAACAATGTCAGAAAAATATAAAGCGAGCAGGATTTCAATCGATCATTGTACAACAAGCAGATATCAATCAATTTCAAGTCGGTATTACCTCTTTTTATGATTTGATTGTGACCAATCCACCTTATTTTGCATCAGCAGTTGAATGTAGGAATGCTTCAAGGCAGTTAGCCCGCTATACAGAAAGTTTGAATTTTCATCAACTCATTGATACAGTTAAAAGATTATTGAAACCTCAAGGGGTATTTTGTTTGGTTTTGCCATTTAATTTATCTAATCAGTTCAGGTTGCAGAGTGAATCAAACCAACTATATTTACAACAAGTAATGAATGTAAAGTACAATGCTAACAAGGATTTTTCATTGTCATTAATGGCATTTTCATTAAGTAAAAAGGATAATATTTTAATACAGCAACTTTGTATGCGTGATGATAATGGATGTTATTCCCAAGAATTTAGAAAATTATTAGCCGAATTTTATTTGTTTCGAAAATAACAGCTATTTAGAAGTTTAACTAGATATAACATAAAAATAGAATATTGCTATAATGCCTAATAGGATTATTACGGTGGCATAGATTTTATCGTATATAAAGCTAAAAGCAGGGAGCGATCGTTGTTTTCTGGCATATAAATAAAATATTAAACCAACACTATATAAAATCATCGATAATAATAGGTAAGAGACTCCACCTGCATAAATAAGCCATGTGCTATAAATTGAACCGGCCGTTCCTAAGAAAATTAGGAAAGTATTACCACGATTAATTGCTAATTTTAATACAAAAAATGCAGAAAGTAGATAGGGAATAAGTACCATGGAAGTTGATAGTTGAATTAAAATGTTATAACCAGATTGATAAAAATGTGCAAGAATCATCAATATACTGATTAATACTGAGGTTAAGCATAAAGCATTGGCTGGTGTTCCTGTTTTATTAAGTTTTCCAAAGCAGCTTGGTACAGTATGATTGTTGCCTTTACCGGTTAAAAATAGCATTTCAGTAGCTAGCATCAACCATGATAATAAGCCGCCACTAACAGATACAATTAGTCCGATGTTAATAAAGGTAGCTCCCCAATTGCCTACGACGTGTTCAATCACCAATGCCATGGAGGGGTTCTTCATTTGTGCCAGTTCATGCTGTGGCACTATGCCTAAAGAGAGTACCGATACGCAAATCAATAATAAACTGGTGATTGCAAAGCCGAAAAAAGTGGCTCTGCTAATGCTTAAAATACTTTTGGCGCGTGATGCATAAACTGTGGCACTTTCGATTCCCAAATAAACCCAAACGGTATAAAGCATGGTGTGTTTTATTTGATCGGCAACCGATCCTAATTGCGGGGTCCCCCAAAAATTGGTTTTAAAAGTATCCACTTTAAAAGCTAAAATGATGCAGATAATAAATAAACAAATAGGCACAATTTTAGCTAATGTTACCACGCAATTTAATAAAAATGCTTGGTTAATACCTTTTAAAATAGATAAATTAACTATCCATAAAAAGATGATTGCACTGATAACTGAAGGTAGAGTGGTACCGTTACCAAAATAACTAAAATAATCAAATGATCCTAATGCACTAAATAAAATGACTAAATAGCTGGTGCATGACATCCAAGCAGAGATCCAATACCCCCAAGCAGCATTAAAACCAATATAATCACCGAAACCTTTACGTACGTATCCATATAATCCATCATTGATTTTATAAAATCGTATGGATAAATATTGAAATATTCTGGTTAGCATTAGCATGCCAAATAGGGTAATGACCCAAGCAATTAATATAGCTCCAGGACCTGATGCTTCAGCCATGTTTTGTGGTAAGCTAAAAATACCACTGCCAACAATACTGCCTACAACTAATAAAGTCAGTGGTAATATGCCTAGTTTGATTTGGGTTTTTATATTCATAATATAATCTTGTTATTGGTTTTTATTAATCAAGCACAATTTGGATTGATTCAAAATCGTAATGACATGCAGCTAACACCGCCGTCAACTTTGCGATATTCAGACGTATCTACTTCAATCACATGATAACCCAATGCGATAATTTTGTTTTTGGTTGTTGGGTAACCTGCAGGCATAATTACCTTACCATTAACCCAAATGCAGTTGGCTGCATAACTTTCTTGCTCAGGAATTTCAATGATATTAAGATGTTGAATTTCAGGTTTCTTAATAAATTCCCCTGCTGCTAATAAATTGTTGTTTTCTAAATAAGCAAGACCTGTTTTTAGATGTAAGACTTTTTCGAGCTTAATTACTGAGCCACATAATCCATATTTTTCTAATATTTCAATGGTTTGATCAGCGCCAGCTTGATTAGTTCGTGCTGATAAACCAATATAATAATGATCACCAACCATCATTATATCGCCTGCTTCAACTGTGCCAGGTGCTGTAATACGTTCAATTTTATTAGGGTAAAATCTTTCAATGGTGTCAGTAATGATTTTGGTTTCATCGCGTCGACTTTTTACACCTGGTCTGGTAATGATGGCACAATGTGGAGTGCAAAGCACTGGATCCTCAACAAATACTGAATCAGGAAAACGTTCATCTGGTGGTAAAATGGTAATATCAACATCACATTGCTGTAATGCCTGAATATATTTATTGTGCTGCTCTAAGGCTCTTTGATAATCAGGCTTTCCTAAGTTAACCGATGTTAGTCCATTTATAAGCGATTTGGCAGGTGTTCTGGTGATAATGTGGCTAATTTTTTTCATTTCAATTTACCTATTTTAATAATTATGCTTTATTTATGAATAATAATTCATATTAAAGTGAGTTTCAATATTAAAATTGATTTTTTATGCATCTTGTGATTTGGTTAATAGGAAATCTAAACAGAGAAATTTATTTTTTGCTTGTCATAATTGAGGTAGTAAGAAGAGGGGGATTTAAGAGTTAATTAGATAAATTAATGAAGGCATATTTAAAAATAGGGCGATATTTCGCCCTAAATAATGTTTTTATTCGCCTGAAAAATCAACTAATGTAAAACAATTAATTCCCATATTGATTAATTTAGTTTTACCTTGTAGATGAGGTAAGTTAATAACAAAAGCAGCATCTTGAGCGATGCCACCTGCTTTTTGAATTAATTTTGCTGTTGCTGCAACAGTCCCCCCAGTTGCAAGTAAATCGTCGATAATTAAAACTCTTTCACCTTTTTTAATCGCATCTGTATGTATTTCTAGTGTATCGGTACCATATTCAAGTTGATACTCTTCTTTAAATACGTTACGCGGTAACTTATTTGGTTTGCGTACAGGGACAAATCCAACCCCTAAGGCGAGAGCGATTGGTGCAGCAAAGATAAATCCTCGTGCTTCAGTGCCAACGACTTTATCAATGTTTTTATCTTTATAATGTTCGATAAAAAGTTCAACCGATGTTTTAAATGCGATAGGGTTTTCAAGTAGGCTTGTTATGTCACGGAATAAAATCCCTTCTTTAGGGTAATTTGGAATAGTGATGATACTATTTTTTATAAGTGCAAGTTTTTCTTGTAATTGAGTCATATTCAATGCTCTCTAAATATTCTCTATAAGAATGGCTAATTTTTTATTATATACCTTTGCTCTTTATGCTTGCAATAAACAAGGATCACATCGTTGTAAAAAATAAAATTAATTTTTTATCAGGATTTTGTCTTTTGAAAATTTTTAATATTGTTATTAATTTTCATTTAATATTTAGGAAATAGCTGCATCTAACATTATGCATAAATAATAAGAAATAAATTAATACAATTAAATAAGCATTATTTTGCCATAGTAAGCAAATATTTTTATTCATATAAGTATTATTCATTACATTTTTCCAGATTGTAGCTATTGGAATGTATTATTAATTCGATATATTACTTTGCTAAGTATGAATGGTTATTCCATGATGTTGTTTGAATTATATGTGTAATATGTCAGATTTAATGTGGTTATTTTTGAATAAATTATAGAATATTTTTATTTGAGTATTTTACTTATTAAACTTATAGTGTTGATAATTTATTGTGATGAAGAATTTATTTTTTTCAGTAGATTAGGGTAATAACCTAATTTAAATCCAACATATTGTAAAAATTAAATATTTCCAAGTGATAAGGTTATTTCATTAATATAAAAATGTTTATGTAATGCGAATCTTTTTTCCAATAGGATTTGTCAATGTTTTGGTATTTTACAATTTTTTACAATTAGATACATCAATTAGACAATTTAATTGATAAAAATACGATAATTGGATAAATTATTCTATGAATGAGGAGTCAACAATGAAATTTATAAAAACATTAGCTGCTATCTGGCTTTCAATATTTACTCTTGGTTGCTATGCAAAATCAGTTGATGATATTCAAATCCGTTCTGAATTAGCATCACCAATTATTTTAGAAAATAATCAAGAAAAAAATTATTTAAAAATATCCCTAACAGGTAAAAAAGTAGATGCATCCGTTCGAGTGCCGATTAATTTGGCGATTGTTATCGATCGTTCAGGTTCTATGTCGGGGCAACGCATTGCAAAAGCGCGAGAAGCTGCAATTTTCGCTGTTAACATGCTTAATGAAGATGATACTTTATCAATTGTTGCTTATGATTATGATGCTAAGGTGATTGTGCCTTCAACTAAAGTTAAAAATAAGCAGAAACTGATTAATCTTATTAATGAAAATATTGTTGCTGGTGGTGGTACAGCTTTATTTGCTGGCTTAAGTAAAGGTATTAATCAAGTCGAAAAACAACTTTCTAAGGACAAAGTGAATCGTATTATTTTACTATCTGATGGACAGGCAAATATTGGACCAACTTCAGTCAGTGAGCTTTCAGAACTGGCAATTATTGCTGCTAAAAAGCATATAGCTATTAGTACGTTTGGTATTGGCGCAGACTATAATGAGTTGTTGATGTCGTCGATTGCTAGTTATAGTGACGGTAATCACGTATTTGTTAATAATTCTTTAGATCTTGAGAATGTGTTTGTACGTGAATTTAATGATGTAATGTCAGCTATTGCGCAAGATGTTATTATTACTATTCAACTAAAAGATGGTGTTAAACCTGTTCGTTTACTCGGTCGTGATGGGGTTATTAAAGATAACCAAGTTACTGTCAGAATGAATCAAATTTATTCAAATCAAGAAAAATATCTTTTATTGGAGGTTATTCCACCTAAAGGTAAAGTTGGTGAAAATAAAACATTAGCTGAAGTTTCTTTTGAATATGATAACTTGCGAACTAAGAAGACCGAAAAAAAGACAGATACCATTAAAATTGCTTATACTGACAGACAAGAGGTTGTTGATGATGCAATTCTTCAAGATGTGGTGGCTGAATCAGAAATACAAAAAGTTACACTTGAAAATGAAAAAGCATTAGAACTTTACAATCAAGGAAATTTAGATGCAGCCAAAAAAATATTGGATGATAATAGCAAAATGCTCGAATCACATGCTTTAAAGTTAAGCAATAGTGCGCCAGAAGCCAGTATAAGATTAAAAGAGCAAATGGAAAAAAATAAGATCATGGCAGATGCTGTTTATAAAGAAGATGAAAAAATTTACCGTAAACAAATGGCGGAAAAACAATACGAATCTAAGCAAAGTGTTATTAAAAAATAAAACGATGAAGAAATTAGCAGCGATTCTATCTATTTTTATATTAATTGCAGCTTTTATTTATTTAGGTTGGCGTAGCATTGAACATGAAGTCTTTATGCGTGAAAATCATGAAAAAATGTTAGCACAAAGCCGAGTCGATAATATAAAATCATCAATTGAATCGTTGTTTAATCAACGTTTGGTTTATCTTACTAGCTTGTTTCAACTTTTGGAAAAAAATGCCGATAGTTTTGATAATTTATTGGCATCACAACCAGATATCAAAAATGCATTCGAAATTCATCGTAATAAAATTATTTATTTAAGTAATAATACAGACTTGCAATGGATTAAAATTGTTGAGTCGATACAGTATGATAATTCTATTTTATTTAGTCCTAATACCTCAAGTGAACTATTTCAGCCAACTTCTGGTTGGTATCAATCTTATGGCTATCTTATTTTTTGGTCAAAGCAAAGGGATACTATTAGAGGTTTTGAGCTTTCACTAATTAACTTTTCATTAGATGTTATTTGTTTATTCGAAAATCAGCCAATTATAGATAATTTCAAATTGTTTGATGGGGATAAACAAATTTATGTTAATGGTGAGTTGCCTTCTGCTAACAATATCAATGTGATGCTTGATTATCCATTACAAAATTGGCAATTGACTTATTATTACTCATCACCAAAGATTGTTAATCTATATTGGTTAGGTGGTTGGGCTCTGGTTATATTTGTTACTTTCATTGTAGGAATTGTTTGGTATGCCTATCGAGATTATACTCGAACTGTTCGTTTAGCCAGACAACAAGTCAGCTTTGTTGGGCAGGTGTCTCATGAGTTTAAAACACCTTTAACCAATATCACGCTTTACTCTGAAATGTTAAAAGAACAGTTGGTTGATGAACCCGAGCCAATTCCAACTTATCTAGATGTCATTTTTAGTGAAAGTAAAAGGCTTACAAGGCTTGTACAAAATGTGCTTAACTTTAATAAGCAGACTAAACTTAATGTCAAACTAGTTAACTTAGCTGGGTTAGTAGAGCGAATTTATCACACATTTAAGCCGATTTTAGATACAAAATCATTACAACTTAATTTGATTATTAATTGTGATAAGGATTATGTTATTAATACTGATGAAGACAAGGTGATGCAAATTGTCAGTAATTTTTTAAGCAATGCTGAAAAATATGCAGCGGACGGTAAAAAAGTAGACTTGTTACTTAATAAGGAAGAAAAACAGACAGTTATTACAGTACGAGATTATGGAGATGGTATTCCAAATCATCTTTTAAAACAGATCTTTAAACCTTTTTATCGTATCGATTCTTCAATAACTGAAGGAGTTTCTGGAACCGGAATTGGGTTAACCATCGCGAACCAATTAGCATTGCAATTGCGTGGCACAATTGAGGTAACTAATGAGGAGCCTGGCATTGCCTTTTCATTAATTTTATCGGAGTAAAAATGAAAATTTTAATTGCCGAAGATGATCAAAATATCCGTAGGGGTATGTCTGATCTTTTAGAACAAGAAGGATACACTATTATTGAAGCTGAAAATGGTAAATTTGCGTTAGAATTATTTGAGCAGCATCAACCTGATTTTATTATTTTAGATATTATGATGCCTGAACTTGATGGTTACAGTGTTTGTCGTGAAATTCGTAAACAAAATGATGATGTGCCAATTCTGTTTTTATCAGCAAAAGATGAAGAAATTGATCGTGTCGTTGCGCTCGAGCTTGGTGCTGATGATTATATGAATAAACCATTTGGTATTCATGAACTTCGTGCCAGAATTAAAGCGATTGCAAAGCGTTATTTAAAGTCGCAATATCCACAACAAACAATAAATGAATTCTTTATTTTTGGGGATTTAATGATTGAACCTATGGAGTTATGTGCTAAACGTGGTGAACAAATTATAGAACTTTCTCTACGCCAAATTAAAATACTGGAGTGTTTTTATAAAAATAAAAATCAAGTTGTTACTCGTGATATGTTATTTGATTATGTCTGGGGATATGATTATTCACCAAATAGCCGAACTCTTGATCAGCATATTTCAAAGTTACGCAAACAAATTGAGGTAGATCCTTTAAATCCTATATTAATCAAAACAATTCATGGATTAGGTTATCGTTATTAAAATATTTAAATGTGTTTAAGAATTTTATATACATATAAGTTAAGAAGTTGTGTAATTCTTGTTTTATAGAAGCTTGAAAAAAGGTATTATTAGTGCTAACTCTATTTATTATGATAAATAAACAAATTTATGCAAATTAGTCCTTTATTAGAATCTCTCATGGAAGCTTTACGTTGTTTACCGGGCGTTGGTCCCAAATCTGCACAGCGAATGGCTTTTCACTTATTACAACGTAATAGACAAGGTGGCATCAAATTAGCGCATGTGCTTCATGAAGCAATGATTAATATCGGTCATTGTCAGCAGTGTAGAACTTTTACAGAAAAAGATATTTGTACTATTTGTGCCAATGTTCGTCGCCAAAGTAGTGGACAACTTTGTGTGGTTGAAACACCTGCTGATATTGTTGCTATTGAACAAACAGGGCAATATAGTGGCCGTTATTTTGTGTTATTGGGACACTTATCGCCATTAGATGGTATTGGACCAAGCGATATTGGTTTGGATTTGCTTAAAAATAAATTGGCTTCTGAATCAATTAATGAAATCATATTGGCTACCAATCCGACCATAGAAGGTGATGCAACAGCAAATTATATTGCGCAAATGTGTTTCGAGTTTAATGTTATTGCAACCCGTATCGCTCATGGTGTGCCGGTCGGTGGTGAATTAGAAATGGTGGATGGAACAACGTTATCGCACTCGTTTGTAGGTCGCCAAAAAATTGAATTCTAATTTGAATTTTATTACTTTTGTTTGTTATAAATTTATCATTCAATGATTGAAGATATTAAATGTTTTATTGGTATATTGAGTTAGGAAACGAGGTCTGATATGAAGTATAAAGCTGTTGCCTTTGATATGGATGGTACGCTATTAGCCAGTAACCGTCTAGTTTTGCCTGAAACGATTGATATGATCGAAAAAATCAGTGCTAAAGGTGTTAAAGTTATTTTGGTATCAGGGCGTCATCATTCAGTGATTTATCCTTATTACTATCAACTTAAATTAGCAACGCCTGCGATATGTTGTAATGGCTCATATTTATATGATTTTGAAAGGCAGAAAACTTTCTCTGCAAAACCAATGACTAAAGAACAAGCTAAAATATTGTTAAATTTAGTCAATAAGTTTGGCATTCATACTTTAATTTATACCGATAAAATGATGGTTTATGAAGTGCTTGATGATCACCTTGAAGGGTTTTTCAAGTGGGTAAAATCCTTACCTTTATTTTTACAACCAGAGATCAAAAAAATTGACAACTTTGAGAAATTGATTGATGAAGCTGGTGCTATATTTAAATTTGCTACTAGTAGCCATGATATACCTGCTTTACAACAATTTTCAAATGCAGTTGATTCCTTAGGAGTGTTTTCGTGTGAATGGTCTTGGTCAAATCGAGCAGATGTAGCAGTTAAAGGAAATACCAAAGGAAATGGGTTAACTCACTGGGCAGAGCACGAAAATATTGATTTAAGCGAAATAGTCGCTTTTGGTGACAGTTATAATGACATAAGTATGTTATCTATTGCTGGATTAGGGATTGCGATGGGTAATGCTGATGATGAAGTGAAAGCCAAAGCAAATTATGCCATTGGCGATAATAATGGCCCTAGTATAGCTAAAGAGCTTGAAGAGCTCTTTTTATAATTGATATTTTAATAAATATTCTATGTTTGAAATTCTTTATCAAGATGATGACTTAATTGCCATTAACAAACCATCTGGTTGGCTTGTGCATCGCAGTTGGTTAGATAAAAATGAAACAGTTGTTGTGATGCAAACATTGCGTGATCAAATCGGTCAACATGTATTCCCTATACATAGGCTAGATAGACCAACCTCTGGTGTTTTGTTGTTTGCTCTTTCTAGTGATGTAGCAAGAATTATGTCAGAAGAATTTGCAAAAAAACAAATTGAAAAAACGTATCATGCGATTGTGCGCGGTTATGTTGAGGGGGAAGCGGTGATTGATTACCCTTTAGTTGAAGAATTAGATAAAATTGCAGATAAATTTTCTAATAAGAATAAATCAGCACAAGATGCAGTCACATTTTACAAATCTATCAGCAAAATTGAAGTTCCGATTAAGGTTAGCAAATTTGAAACAGCAAGGTATAGTTTTGTTGAATTAAAACCACAAACAGGCCGTAAACATCAACTACGTCGCCATATGAAACATATTTTCCATCCGATATTGGGGGATAGCAAACATGGTGATTTACATCAGAATCGTGCATTTGCAACTTATTTTAATATCAAACGATTGATGTTACACGCAAGCAAACTTGAAATCACACATCCAACCCAACATAAACCAATAGTTATTGAAGCTAAATTAGATCAAAGTTGGCAAGATATCCTTTTAAATTTTAAATAGTAGTCATTATTCCATATTACTTTGTAATTATTTGATTACCTAGTATTATTTAACTTATTTCCTTTGATGTTGTTTATTTTACCAAAGGGAGTTTATGTAATATATTAATTATAATTTAAATTGATAATGAAATTTTTAAGTGTATTTTATTAGGGTTTATGGTAACTGCATGTTCCAATAATGATTCTCCTGAACAAGTAGCAAAAAAATTTACTACAGCAATCTACAAAGGTGATTCAGATACTTATGAATCTTATAAATTTTCCTAAAGATAATGATAATAAAGGTATGGATATGCGAATGTTCGTTAAAAGAAAAATACAAGAAGTACTACAGCGAGGTAAACAATTTGCTGATGAACATGGTGGACTTGATAAAGTCAAATCTGAACCCGTAAAATATACTAATGATGAAAAAAACATATCAGTGATTAAGGCTGATGGTAACTGGCTAATTAATCTTAAATAAAATAACTATGTTATAGCAAATATAGATTACTCTTTCAAAGAATCTAAAAAAGCTAATATTGTATCAACTTTAGCTGAGTTTATAACGCCTGGATTAGCCGAAACATATGCTATAGCGAAACCTAATTTTATATCTAATAAGCAACAGTAACAAATTGTTAGTGATCTTTTAACAAAACAAGGGGAAGCTTTCATATTAACCCCCTCGTGAAGAGCTGCATCTTTATTGTACAACGTTACTTTTTGATTCCATTATCAAATTTCAACCCGATTTTAATGTTAATTGGCAATCAATCAATTTTCCATTTCTAAGTGGTGTTTATTTATTTCCTAGTGATTTTGCGAATAACAATGATATTACATAGATTTATAGACATCCTTCAACACAATAAAATGTCGTTATTTTGTGTAAATTGAGGTGGCATATCATATTAACTGCAGTTAAAATTTTTTATCAATACTAAAATTAGTATGATTAATTACCATATAACCTTGGAATGATTAAATAAATTTCAATTTCAAATATGACTGATGTAATTATAATCTATTTTACCTTGACCTCTTAATAAGCCAATGCTAATATTTGCAACCTATTCATATAGAACGATCTATACGGCGCGTTGGCAGAGTGGTCATGCTGCGGATTGCAAATCCGTCTACCTCGGTTCGATTCCGGGACGCGCCTCCATTAAAATCAACGACTTACCCAACAATTTCTTAAGTAGATAACAACCGGTGGCGGTAAAATGGCGGTTGAAATTTTTCAAGAATTTTTATTGATAGAGTTTTATCGATTTAACTTACTAAAGTTAATACACGTTATAAATTTCAGTTTAATTATTTAATAATTAATTGATTATTAAATAATTATGGTTTATTTCAAATTTTGATACACCTGTTTATTGTTCACCTAAAATAAAAATGTTATTATTACTCATAACGTTAATTATTTACTCCGATCTTTTTTATAAGTTAAAAACTGAAAAATATTGAAAAGTATTTCATTTATTTCAGTTTTATACGATCCTTTAAGATCCTTTTTTCAATAAGCCTTTGAGCTTTGTTTTGTAATAAAATCCAACTGAAAAAAAATTCACGTACAAACCTCGTAGGCGGGTGCGGTGTAGCGCCGATTTGGTCACATGATCGATTTTGTCCCCCGATTATTTATTTTTAAAAATTTAGATATAAAAACGCCAATAGTTCAGATGGGTTATTGATTTATTTTAGTTTTGTTTGAAATATATTTTAAAAGTGTTGACTTTATAGGTAGGTGCATCTATAATTATAAACATCAGCAGGGCTGATAAAGCAAACCCCCAGCTTTCGATGGGGGCTTAAGGGAGAAAGAAGATGATTCGGATCTTAATTCTCTTGGTTCTATTAACGGTATATCTACCGGTTTACTAGTTCCAATCAAAGGCGGGGGTGCGACCCCGCCGATGACCTTAATATATCACCGATTAACAAAAAATCAAGAGGCAAACCATGGCATTATCAAAAGCCGAGATCCAAAAAAGAAGCGACGAAAAAAGAGGCTTTAAATCAAAAGGTTATAAA